>CANPWV010000031.1 GCA_947585105.1 uncultured Clostridia bacterium | reverse complement strand
AGATACATAACCATTTCTAGATTTATATCAATATTATATTTATCAAAAATTTCACTAAACTTTTGATTTTCATTAACACCTAAAAATGTTTTTGCTGCGTGATTTATATGAATTATCTTTCCATCATTGTTAAAAGCTATGATTCCATCTGTCATGTGAAGCAAAATTGCTTCTATTTGCTTCTTTTGTCTTGTCGCCTCATTTAAATTTTCGGTTAACTCATTATTCATAACTCCGAAAGCATTTGTTAAATCATCAAATTCAGTTTTACTTTTTCCATCGCCCAAATATTTCTTTTTTCTAGAAACCATCTCAGCGCTTTTTACAAGTTTTGAAATCGGACTTAACACAATTTTCGTAACCAGAAAACCAGCGGTTATTGTAAGCACCATGAATATTCCAAGAGATGAATATATCGCTATTTCTACTTGTTTAGCTTGATCAGCAATTAATGTTTTAGCTTCAGAATCTGTTACACTTAATTGACTATTAGCAAAATCAAGCCTATACAAACAAAATATTCCTAAAGCAGAAATAACTATAATCCCGAGAATAGCGAAAATCATAACAATCTTGATTTGTATGCTCTTCAACATCTTTTTCTCCTATTATAAGCTTTTTTTATTATATACTTATATTGTTTTTTATTCAAGTACATTTTTTAATTTTTTAAAAAAAAATATAAGATATTTTATTCTTAAAATATCTTATATTTTCATTATTTCATTGAATCAGCTTAATTATTTTCTGAATTAATTTTTAGAGCAACAGAAAAACCTTTGAAAAATCCTTGTTTGACTTCCATACTGATTATTTCAGAAAATAGATCTTCTACTTCATTTAAGTCATTCAAATCTTTTTCATTAAGTCTAGCTTTTAAGCTTAATATTTTTTCTGAAAATTCATCATAGACTTTTTTCATTTCTTCTGTCGGCTTTATTTCATCAGAAAATTGTTCATACATTTTTTCCATGTAAGCCTTTTCACTCATAATAGGCTCCTTTCTAGATATTATCATGTAATATCTTTTGATTATAATAAAATTTTACAACATGTATCTCTCGAAGTCAAGAGATAGTTTTATTTTTTTGAATTTATTTAAATATTTTGCAAATAATAATAGAAAAATCGTTAAAATGGAGGTATTTTTATGAATGATATTCAAAACGAATTAAACATTTTAGATGAAATTAGTAAAGGAGCGACAATGGGAATAGACGCAATAAAAGAAATTAAACCCAAAGTTCAAGACAGAAATTTCTTAGAGACATTAGATATTGAAGAAGACAAATATGTAAGAATTTCTGATAGAGTAAATAATATTTACCAAAAATATTCTGACAAAGATCCTCACACACCAAATAAAATGGAAAAAACAATGGCTGCATGGGGAATTGAAATGAAAACAATGACAGATGATACAACTTCTAAACTTGCTGAACTATTAGTAAAAGGAACAAATATGGGAATAATCGAAGGAAGAAGATTATTAAACCATAACCCAAATAGTTCTAAAGAAGTTCATGACTTACTAGAAGAATTTGTTCAGATGCAAGAAGATAGTGTAACAACTTTAAAAAAATATTTATAATAAAAAACAAAGACTCCTCTTATATTTTGAGGAGTCTTATTTATTTAATTATTTTTATCTGTTACATAATAACCTGAACCTCTTTTAGTAATGAGGATTTTTGGATTTGCCTTATCTTTTTCAATTTTGTCTCTAATTCTATTCATTGTAACATCAATAGTTCTGATAGCACCAACATATTCTTCATATTCCCAAACATCACGAAGCAACATCTCACGAGTTACAACTTGACCTGGTTGAGAAGCTAAATATTTAAGAACATCAAATTCTTTCTTTGTTAAATTTATAACTTCATCTTTAACTTTTACTTCAACACGTTTTAAGTCTAAAGTCAAATCGCCAACTTTAATTATATTATTTTTGTCTTCTTTATTTTGAGTATCAGCGTTAGCGTTTAATTCTGATTTTCTCAAATTTGCTTTAACTCTAGCGATAACTTCTCTAATTTGAAATGGTTTTGTGATATAGTCATCAGCTCCAATTTCTAGACCTACTATTTTATCTGTTTCAGTATCTTTAGCTGAAATCATTAAAATTGGAATATTTGACATATTTAGAGAATATCTAAGTTTTTTACATACTGATTTACCATCAAGTTTTGGTAGCATAACATCTAGTAAAATCAAATCTGGTTTTTCCTTTAAAGCAATATCAACAGCTTGTAAGCCATCTTCAGCTTCTAAAGTATTGTACCCTTCGTTTTGTAAGTTGAAAACTAGCAAATCTCTAATATTTTTTTCATCATCAACAACTAAAATTGTTTTTTTATCTCTATCTATAACACCTTCCACGTTTTTTGCCACCTTTCTATTAAATGTTACACATATTTTATATCATATATAAAAAATTATTACAAGTATTATACAAAAAAATTTCATTTTTTACATTATAATTTCAATATTATATATTTTTCCATCATCAGTTAAAAATATCTTTTTTTCTGGAATTTCTTTGTCATTTAAGAAAAATTCCTTTACTCCAGTATTTTTTCCGTCCAAATTTTTTACAACAATATTATACATGGTTGTTTTATATTTATAATGAATTTCATATTCTTTCCATGAACTTGAGATACAAGGCTCCAAATATAAATATCTATTATCAATTTTTAATCCTAAAATATATTCAACAACTAAATCATAAAACCAACTACTAGAGCCAGTATACCAACTCCATCCTCCTGTTCCCCTAACACTTGGATTGTTATATACATCAGCTGAAATTACATAAGGTTCAACTTTATATTTTTTAGCTCCATCTTTTGTTTTACTTTTCTCTATTGGATTTATAAGTTTCAAATATTGATAAGCTTTATCTCCAAACCCTAAAATACAATTTGCAATAATTGTCCAAATTGCGCCATGAGTATATTGTCCACCATTTTCCCTTATTCCGTCAGGATAAGCTTTTATATAACCTGGGTTTATTTCCCATAAACTGAAAGCTGGCGTAAACAATTTTATAATTTTATTTTCTCTATCTATTAAATTATTTTCTACTTCTTTTATTGAAATATATTTTTTATCATTATCTCCAGCTCCTGAAATTACACTCCAGCTCTGTGAAATCCCATCAATTTTACATTCCTTACTTTCCATACTTCCTAAAACTGTTCCATCATCCATAATTGCTCTTTTATACCATCTTCCATCCCAGCCGTTTGTGTTCAAGCTTTTTCTTAGATTGTCTTTAATTTTATTAAATTTTTCAAGGTTCTCAACATCTTTTTTCTCTTCAAAAATTTTAGAAAACTTATTTAATACATCATATAAAAAGAAACCAAGCCAAACGCTTTCTCCTTCTCCTTTTGGACCAACATTACTAAATCCATCATTCCAGTCTCCAGAGCCAATTTTAGGAAGTCCATTTTTTCCAAAATTACAAGCTCGATTTATTGCTTTAATACAATGATTATATAAACTTTCTTTTTGGTCAGATCCGAAAAAACAGATTATATACTTCCATTTCGTCATCTTTTAAAGGATCTCCATCTAAATACTCTATCTGTTCATCTAAAATTGAATAATCTCCAGAAAACTTAATATATTCAAAAACAGAATATGGTAGCCATAGTAAATCATCTGAAAATCTAGTTCTAGTGCCTCTTTTGGTTTCGTCGTGCCACCAGTGAAGAACATCTCCATCTATAAATTGATGTCTCGAACATTTCAAAATTTGCTCTTTTAAAAGACTTATATCAATATACTTCATTCCTAGGCAATCTTGAAGTTGATCTCTAAATCCATTTGCACCGCCTGATTGATAAAACCCTGATTTTCCCCAAAGTCTACAACTAATTGTCTGATATACAAGCCAGCCATTTATTAAAACATTTATCTCATCATCAGGAGTCTTAATAACTAAATTATTTATTAGATTCATCCAATTTTTAGTAACATTTGTAAGACTTTTATCAATATTTTCTAAACTTTCAAATTTATTTGAAGTCTTATAAATTTCCATTAAACTATTTTCTTGACCAATATTTAATATCAAATATTTTTCTTCATATTCTTTTAGATTAATCTCAAATTCCAATCCCAAGCAATTTCCAATTCCGGCTTTATTTTCAAAATTTTCTGAATACAAGCTATCTGGAAGTTTTATTGTTCCGTTTCCGAAAAAATTTCTTTTTGACTTCGTAAAATTTTTAATCTTCATATTTGAAGAAATATAAGAAATCTTGTTAAACTCAGAATTTGCCATCATATTTTTCATTAAAATTATATTTTCATCTTTTTCAAAATAACAATTTCCATTTGAGACATCTTCATCTTCTCCAAGAACAGTCTTCAAATAGACTAAAATCTTAAGCTTTTTTACACTATCACTTGTATTTTTAAATCTAATTTTAGACACTACAACATTTTCATCATTTGGAACAAATATATCATTTTGAGTCAATATTCCATCATAAACATTTTTATATTTTGAATAACCAAATCCATAAGTTACATAGTAATAATTTGAATTTGGTAAAATATTTGAATTTAGAGTCCAAATCTTATTATTTTCTTCGTCTTTGATATAAATAATTTCAGACGGAATATTTAAAACAGTGTCATTGTTCCAAGCTGTTATTCTATTTAATCTACTATTTTTATTCCAAATAAGATCATACATATTTTCAGTAGTTATGATTCCAAAACCTTTATTTGAAATAACATTTGACCATATTGTTGGAAGCTCATTTTCCTTATTTATAGAAAATTTATACTCTTTTCCATCTTTTGAAAAACCACCATATTCATTATAAAACATCAAATCGTCTTCTTGTTTAGGAAGTGGCTCTTCAAGCTGAGCTATTTCTTTTTTATAAATTAATCCTGTAGATTTTCTTTTGTTATTTTTTATAAATTCTTCTATTCCGCCTTTTGTAGTATCAATTATAAGTTTTGCTTTAAATTCTATCGAATCAATATCTTCTTTTTCTATTTCATTAGAATTTAAAATAAATATTCCGCTATTAATATTTTTCAAATAACCAATTTGCTTATCAAGAATTATTCCATCTATTGCATCTCTTACAAACCTTTCATAAACATTTGATTCTTCATTTATAATTACCAAATCAACATATATATTTTTAATTCTGTAATACATATAAGCTTCAATAATTTCTTGGACATTATCTATATCATCTAAGCCTTTTGCTTTTACTACTATTATTGGCAAATTTCCAGAAATTCCAAACTTCCATAATGAGTTTATTTCAAATGTTTTTGTAATTTCTAAATTGCAATTTTTTGAAACATCTTCATCTAAAATAAAACTTAGAAGGTCATCATAATTTTTAGAGTCTTTTGAAGAAATTTGCAAATAATTTAATTCCTCTTCACTTCTAACTTTCGAAATATCTAGAGTTTTCAAAATATTACTTTCAGCTTTTAATTCTCTTAAATTCTTAAGCGCCTCTTCTCTATCATTTGAAGCACTAATTAAAAAGTGAATTGAAACCTTTGTATTTGGCTCTATTTTGAAAATCTGTTTTTGACTTACAATCTTATTTATACTGTAATCTAAACTGTTAGAAAAAGTCTCAGAATTTAATATCATTTTCGGAATATCAAAATTATTTCTTCCTAAATATTTTTCACTATCAATTTCAAAAGAACTATCCACTTTTTTGTCATTTTCTGTGTATAAAGAAACAGCTATATACGTAAAATCGTCTAAATTTCTATTGTGCCTTTCGACAACTAAATCTTCGTTATCTCTATCAAAGCTCAAAAACATGGAATTAAACGCCTGATGAGCATATTCACTATTTTTATCAGATAACACAGGAATAAAATCTTGGGTCACTTCTAATAATTCTTCATTTGAGCCAAAATTTTCAATTTCTAATCTTCTAATTTCAACCGGAGTATTAGGATTTAAAGCAACTTGAAGCTTAAACTTTAAGCCACCTTCAGCCATTTTAAAAATTGCTCTATCTTGTGAAAAAATTGTTTCAGATGGTTTAAAACTTATAACTTTATTTGTTTTTAAATTTTTAATATATAAATTGATTCCTTGCTTTAATTCTGAACCATTTCTGTATCTATTTATTAGATTTTCTCTATACTCACTATAACCTTCACCTAAAGTGTTTATTACAATTTTGTAATTTTCATTAGAAATAACATTGTATTTTAAATTAAGTTTATTTGGACTAGGAAATACAGTTTCTATATAACCGGAATCGAAGTTTGCCTTAGGTCTTTCAGGCTTTTGTTTCTTCTCTTTTGTTAAAATAAAATCAAGTGGCATCCTTTCTTGCAACAATATTTGAACAGCCTCAATTTCAGGATTATCATTAAATCTTTTTTGTAAAATATTATCATTCAAAGTATTATTTATTGAATTTAAAATTAAACCTTGATGATGAGCCATATAAGTTTTAACAATTACATATTTTTCGCCCTGTTTTAGCCTATTTAAAGTAAAATCTATAGATTCGTAAAATCCATATTTATCATAAAGATGATTTTTTTCTAACTCTCTAATATTACTAATTGCTGTCTTTTCGCCTTCTTCCAAAGCTAAAAATGTACTATATGGCGAAATTACTAAATCATACTCTAGTCCTCTTTTTAATCCAAGCCATGGGATTCCGAAAGCTTTATATTGATAATTATAATTTAAATCTCTTAAATTATAAGCAGCCTCAGAAATTCCCCATGGTACTCCTAATCTTTTACAATACTCTTTTTGACTAAGAATCGCAAATTTGCTTGACTCATCAAGAAAACTACCAGAATATCTTTTTAAATTTATATTTGGCATCAAATACTCAAACGCCGTTCCTGTCCATGAAATCAAGCCTTTATATTCTTTAAAAATTGTCATTGTTCTACTCAAAGAATTCCAATGTTTTACTGGAACATCTCTTTTAGCAATAGCGACTATACTTGCCTGTCTTGACTCTGAAGCCAGAAAATCATAATATGAGTCTGTTAATTTATTTTCTTCTAAATTAAATCCAATTGAAAATAATTTTGTCTTATCACAAAATAATTTTGAAAAATCAGTTTGATTTATAATATTTGTTACATCATTATATAAAAGCTGATTTTCGTCTAATTTATTTTTATATAAAAAATCTTTAACTATATAAAGATATCCCACAAAATTTCCACTATCAACTGTTGAAATATATCTAGGGCGTAAAGGTTCTAAAGTGTCTATTTTATACCAATTATAAAGATGACCATTCCACTTTGGTAAAACCTTTACAGTATTTATAATATTTTTTAAATACTCTATTGTTTTTTCAAAATCTATATAACCCAAGTCATAACTAGATATAATTGAAATTAATTCTAAACCAATATTTGTTGAAGATGTTCTTTTAACAATTTTTTCTTTTCTATCTTCTTGATAATTATCACATATTAAATAATTATTTTCTTTAGTTATGTGATCCTCGAAAAAGCTCCATGTTCTTCTTCCAATTTCTTCTAAATATTTTTTGTCTTTTGGACTAATATTATTTTTTGTATTTTTTCCTTTAGACATCAAAGATGCTACGAATGGAGCTATTATAAATATTATTCCTATTATTTTAAATACAAAATTTTTTGAAAAAATTAAAAATAATATTCCAAAAATGATATTTACAAACATTTTTTTATAGATATTTTTTAAATCATTTTTGCATTGTTTTTCTCCATCTTCTGCTGTTACCCACTCCAATAATTTCTTTTTTCTAGTCATTCTATATAAACTTCTTATTATTGAGTCTAAATTTCTATAACTTTCAAAAGGCAAAAAACTAATCTCCAGAAATATTTTTAAAAAATCTAATTTTATTCCAATTAAATCTTTTGAAAACTTCTTGTGAGAATATACAGCGCCATTTATATTACTTTCCTTAAAAACTATAAAATTTACAATGTCTAAGATATACATTATAGCTATTGACAAAATACTTGTCCCAAAGCAAATAACTGAAAATTCTTTATTTATCTCAAAAGTAAATAAAGAAAATATTAATAATATTAAGCTAAAGATTTTTAGTAAACTTCTTCTTAAGTTATCTAATATTTTAAACTTCGATATTTCGTTCAATCTATTAGATTTAAGCCATCTTATGATTTGCCAGTCTCCTCTAGTCCATCTATCATTTCTTTTTATATATGACAAATATTTTGAAGGATAACCGTCAATTAAAATTGTATCAGACACTAAGCCACATTTCAAAAAATTTCCTTCTAACAAATCATGGCTAAGAACTATATTTTCAGGGATTTCACCCTCCATAATTTCATTATAACAGTCTACATCATAAATTCCTTTTCCTGTGAAAATTCCTTCTTTAAAGTAATCTTGGTATATATCTGAAATTGAATTACTATAAAAATCAATTCCACCAGGAATACTATAAATTTCAGCAAATTTAGTTTCTTTATAAACTTCTAAATCTAATCCTATTCTAGGTTGCATAATTCCGTAGCCGTCTACGACTTTTCTATTTTCTATAACAGGTCTATTTAAAATATGAGACATTGCTCCAATCAGTTTTGAAGCTGAATTTATAACCAAATTTGTATCAGAATCGAGTGTAATTATATATTTAATATCAGGAATAAGATCTTTTTTCGATTCAATTGTATTTACCTCAAAATTGTTAGGAATCAAACCTTTAATATATTTATTAAAAGTTGTAAGAAGTCCTCTTTTTCGCTCCCAGCCTATAAATTTACCCTCTTGTTCATTCCAAGTTCTTCTTCTATATAAAAAGCTAAATTTATCAAATCCATTTGTTTTATATTTTTCGTTTAATCTTTTAACTTCTTCTATTCCAGAATTTATAATTTCTTTGTCAAATTTTTCTTCTTTTCGATTAGACTCTGTAACATCGCCCAAAAGCCCAAAATATAGATTATTCTGAGGATTAGCAAGAGAATATACTTCTAATTTTTTAAACATTTCTTTTACTTTTTCTTTCGAATTTAAAATTGTTGGAATTACTACAAAAGTCTTTTTATCATCTGGAATTACTTCTTCAAAGTCCATTTTAGGAATAAATGATGGTTTTTTCAATTTTCCTAAAATATAATTCATAATTCTAATTACAATTTCTGAAAGTGGAATAAAAGAAAAAATTGCTAAAATTGTAGTAAATAACGGACTTTCAGTATTAATGTAAAATAATATACTTATTAGAAAATCTAAAAATAAGCTAATCGAAAAAAAGCTTGAAATATATAATCTTGCTTTAAATTTAGTAGTTTTAGGAATAATTTTTTTATTTAGTAAAATCTCAAGTAATTCAAAATAGCCGTCATCAATCAAATAAAAACCAACATGTCTTTGTCTTTCGTCTTCTTTTTGATTGCATAGTTCTATAATCTTTTCAGCAATATATATTTCAGAGATTTTCGTTTTTTTTGATAATTTATCTATAACATTTTTATAGTAATTTTTTGTCTCTTGGTCTTGATACTTATATGTTCCCTCTGGATCCCTATTTAAAATTGCTTCTATTCCGTTTATACTAACTAATAGCTCACCAAAATTTATTCTACTAATATTTCTTAAAGATTTTATACAATTTCCAACTGTGATTTTCAAGTTTGCAATATATAAATGTTCTTTTTGAACAACATCAAAAGAGTTTAAACCCAGTTTAGAAATTTCTTCTTCTAATATATCTTGATATTTTTTAGCTTCTTTCCCATATTTTTTTAACTTATATGACATATACTCTATAAATGGGTATTTTAGCTCGTTTTCAAAATTATTATATGTTTTAAAACTATTTCCAAATTTTTGATCTACACCAGACTTATTTTCTATTACTCTTTCAATTATAGATTCTGCTTTAAATCTTTGAATCTCAGAAGAATATATCTTTTCACAAATATTTCTAATTTTTCCAATAATAGAAATTTTTAAAAAGATTCCAAAATTTTCAATCTCATCAATAGAAAGAGTTTTGTTTTTTTGATATGACTCTAAACACTTATAAATTATATTAGAATCTACTTTACAATCTGTATAAGAAACAATTTCCTCAGCTAAAACATAACTTCTAGAAAACCCGCTATACTGGCCTGATGAGATTCCTATCATTTTAGTATATTTTTTCAAAGTTAATTCTTTTTTTATAGTTTTAACTATTTCTTCTATTATATAAAAATTATCTAAAATCCACTCACCAGCTGAATGTATCTTAATTCCAAGCTTTATATGTTCATTTAAAATTTGATATGTTTCTAAAATAAATTTATAATTTGAATTTAAATTATATATTGGGTAAGTATCTTTATCTGAAAACATTTTTATACTGTGACTACTCGCAACCTTCTCAATATGCTCTAAAAGCTGCCTTTCGTCTAATAATGCTCCAGAAATGTTTAAAGTCCTAAAAACCATATTATTCATTCCTTTACTAATAAAACGTTTTTAAGACTATTTTCTACAAATTTAATTAAATTATTCTAATTATAAAAATAATCCATAATTCCTGTATAAATTCCCCAAGACAAGTTTTCTTGATATTCTTCTGTTTGCAACTTCTCAGCCTCTTCTGGATTTGATAAAAAACCACATTCTACTGTCACTGTTGGAATTTTCACGTTGTCCATAATATATTTTCCGAGAAAGAGCCATTATTTCTCTCTTATTTTCTTTTTGAATTGAATAATTCAGATTATTTTGAATATCAAAAGCTAAATCGTGACTATTTTCATTTTTACTTTGGTAAAAAGTTTGCCAACCATAATACTGAGTTTGAGGAATTTTGTTTAAATGAATTGAAACAAATATATCTGCTTCTTCAGTATTTCCAATCTCTACTCTATTTTTCATATCAGAAACTTTTTTATTTCTAATAGACTTCTCATCTAAATCATATATTCCATTTTCATCAGATCTTGTAAGTATTACATTACACCCGCTTTGCTCTAAAAGTTTTTGTAATTTTAAAACAATTTTTAAATTTATCTCTTCTTCTGTAACACCGTTTTTCCGAACTTGCGCCGACCGATCAGGCTCACCATGACCAGCATCTAATATTACAGTATGAGAACTTACAGGTGTTCCGTTCGTTTGTATTGTTTCATTATTTTTTGTATTATTATTTTCTTTATACATGCAAACAAAAACTAATATCAAACAAATTATCAAAACAATAATCAAATTTCTTCTATTAAACATAACACATCACCAATACAAATGTATTATTTTCTAATCTTTTTAGAACAAAATTTAAAAAAATCTCTCATTAATAATGCGAGATTTTTTCATTTTAATTTATTCTTGTGTCTCTGACAAATATTCATTTATTCTTATTACTAATTCATCATGAGCTTCCTCTAAGGTCATTCCTTCAAGTTGAGCGCCAGCTAAAGTAATGTGCCCTCCACCACCCAATTTTTCAAGTATTATTTGAACATTTATATCTCCAATTGAACGACCACTAATCATGATTTTATCACCCATTTTTCCCATAACAAATGAGGCTGTAATATCACTAATAGTAAGTAATTCATCGGCAGCTTTTGCGCAAATCAATCCAGTATTTTCATCATCACGAAGAGTCTTAGAAATTGCTATATTATTCTCAATAATTTCAGAATTTCTAACAATTTCAGAAATTTCATTATAGCTTTCTAAATCAGCTTGGAAC
Source organism: uncultured Clostridia bacterium (assembly GCA_947585105.1). GTDB lineage: Bacteria > Bacillota > Clostridia > TANB77 > CAG-508 > Scatovivens. Next base: position 5,253 of record CANPWV010000031.1, on the reverse strand, counting down.
CATTTCTTAACCTTTATAATGTCAACGCCAAATTTTCTTAGATAAGCGGCAGCTTCAAATGTTCTAACACCAGTCTTAAAAGTAAAGTTCTTAGTGTCAACCATTATACCACCATATAAACTTTCAGCTTCAATTAAACTTAAATTTATATCTTCTCTAGCATATTGAATAACCTCTGTAACAAGCTCTGCTGAAGAAGAAGCATAAACTTCATGGAATGAGATTTCAGTATCTTCGATAAAATCAGGACTTTTTCTATGATGATCAATAATAATTTTACGTTTTGAATTATTCAAAACACTTGGAAATTCAACGTAACTAGCTTTATGAGTATCTACAATTATAAGTAAAGTATCATCGTTTATCTTCTTTATTGCCTCATCTTCGGTAATGATGGCTTTTTTATATTCATCAATTTGTATAAGTTCTTCCCAGAATTTTCCAAGAGAATCTCCTGTTGGTTCTGTAACAATATTACAATCTTTTCCTATAGTTCTAACAAATCTGTATAAACCTAAGCAAGAACCAAGCGCATCTATATCAATATTTTTGTGTCCCATTAAAATAACATTTGAAGATTTTTCTATTTCAATAGCAATACTTTTAGCAACATTTCTAGCTTTTACCTTTGTTATTTTTTCGGTCTCTAGAGTTTTTCCACCATAGAATTTATATTGTCCATCACGTCTTACAACAGCTTGATCTCCACCTCTTCCAAGTGCAATATCCATAGCATTTACAGCGTTTTTATATTTTTCATAATTTGTATTTCCATCAATGTTTACAGCAATACTGATTGTTGGTGGAATTCTATTGTTAAATGATTCTATAGTTTTAACTTTATCTAAAATACTAAATTTGTCTTTTTCCATTTTCGATAGATATTGTTGCTCAAAAATATATATAAACATATTTCTCTCATTTTTGATTATTAATCCACCAGTCTCGCCAGCCCACTCCATAATCATCTTTTCAATACTAGCAAGTATTTCAAGCTTCTCTTCAGGAAGAGCTCTTTGAACAATCTCATCATAATTGTCAATTCCTATAATACCTATACATGTTCTAGAATTTACATATCTATCAAATAAATCATTATATTTTGTTTCATCAATAAAATATAAACTCAAAACATATTCTTTTGATTTTTTTCTATCTCTTCTTTTATAGTTGGCTATAGCACCTCTTATTTGATATGTTTTTCCATTTATATTAAGCTGTTTTACGAATTCTTTTTTATCATTTTTTTCAATATCTAATTTTATTTCTTTTACAATTGGTGTTAAATAAGTAATTATATCAATAGTTCCAAATAGCTCTGTAAACTTTCTACTTCTCCAAATAATATTTCCATCTGTTTGAATTAATACAAGTGGAATTGGGGAATTAACTATATTTGACTTACTAGCAGTTGTAACATCCATTGTAATTTCTTCTATATGATTTACGATTTCATTTTTCTTTTTTGAATTTTCCCATATTGTATATAAAATAATCAAAACATCTAATGTAATCGCTGGAACTATCCATTTTAAATCATATATACATAATATAACACTTAAAATAACAATAATTATTAGATAAATTTTAACTTTTGCTAAAATTTTTCCAACAAAATTTGCATTAATATCTGACATAAAATCTCCATTTCTAAGTTTTTAAAATAAACAAAACTACATACAATATTATATTACGTAATCCTAAAAAAGTCAAATTTCATTAGAACTTTAAATCTAATGTAAAAAAATAAAGATAGTCTCATCTATCTTTATTTTTAAACTTTTTACTCTGTAATTGTTATATCATAAGTATCAGAAATTCCTGTGATTTTATCAGTAGCTGTTATTGTAGCAACTCCAGGAGCTTTTCCTGTTACAATTCCGCTTGTATCAACTGTTGCAATAGAATTATCTGAAGAACTATATGTTAATCTTACTTGAACTCCAGTAGATTCTTTTGGACTAGTTGTATGTGAAATCTGGCTTGTTTCCCCTACTTTAATTTCAGAAAATTCAGCACTTAATGATAATTTATTAGCTGGAACAACAACACTTATTGTTACAGTTCCTTCTACATCATATTCTAAACTTCTAGCTGTTATAACAGCATCTCCAAAATTTACAGCTTTTACAGTATCTCCCTCTACAACGACTATTGATTCATCTGAAGAAGTCAATTCATAATCTTCTCCTCCAGAAACATCTTGACCATCAATAGAAATTCTAAGATCTGTAGTTTCATTAATATTTTTTAAATAATTGTTTGTAGCAATAACTTGAACTATATGAATTGGCTCTTGATTATTTTCTCCATTTATTGATATTAATCTTTTTCCAAATAAAACACCTTTATTTAAAATTGTTACAAGCGCAAAAATCGCAGAAATTACAAATATTAAGCCAGTAATTCTTAAAGTTTTATTTAATCTTGTATCATTGTTTTTCTTACTTCTTCCCATTTTTATTTCCTTCCATTTTTAAACTAACAAAAGTATATCATATAAGATTAAAATTGTCTATTATTTTTAATTAATCAATTAAAACATAATATTGCATCTTTTCTCTTAAATCATAAAATTTTTTCATATCTCCATTTAAATTGTCTGTCCAATATAAATTTCCATCTGTATCAGAACTTACCAAATAATTACTACATGGAAAAAGATCTTTATTTTCATATAACCATTTATAATAACTGTCTAACTTTAATCCCATCTTATTTACGATTGTTGTAAGCAATAAATCTGGACTCAAATAATTCATATTTTCATTTTCGCCTAAATCAAAGTTTGATAAAATTAGACAACCGTGTATTATATTTTCTATATGTATCTACTAATTCGTCTCCAGTATTGAAATATTTTAATTTATTTAGCAAATCCTCATTTGTATCAGGATCAGCTAAATATGGTAAATGATCTCCAAAGAACACTAGTATTGTAGGCTCATCATAAGTTTTAATAAACTCATATAACCTTCCAAGCTCTTTATCAGCGTCATAGCAACTTTGAGCGTAAGATTTTATTGCTGAAGTTTGGCTCTTATTTAAAGTAGAATCTTCTACCTCAAAATCATATTCTTTATATTTTTTCTCAAAAAATGGAGTATGTGATTCAATTGTACAATTCATGTAAAATAATTTTTCGTTATCCGGCTTATTTTCTAAAGCTTTTATGGTTTCGTCAATTAAAAATTCATCAGATGTATAATATCCTTTTCTATGTTCTTTAAAATCTTTTTCTTGATATTCATTAATTCCGAGTCTTTTATATACATTTTCAGAATTAAAATAATCTCTACCAAAAACAACTTTTGTATAATAACCATTTTTTCCTAACTCTTTAATTATTGATGGCTTATCATCAAATTTCTGATTTTTATATAATGTCATAAATGGAGTATAGCCTTTTCCAAAGAAATCTAGGCTATAACCTGTTAAAAATTCAAATTCAACATTTGCTGAAACACCACCATAAGAAGGAGATATCATATTTAAGAATATTCCTTCGTCTTTCAATTTGTTGTAATTTGAGGTAATCGGCTTTGAAAACTTTACATCTTCATTAATAACATCTATATCAAAAAATGATTCAGAAAATGTAACTATTATATTAGACTTTTCCCAAACACCTTCTGTTTCTTTTTCATCATATTCTTTCAAAATTTTTTCTAACTCGGCTTTATTGTAATTATTAGGCTCAAAAATTCTAGATTCCAACAAATCACAATACATTCCACCTAACATAGAGTATTCTGAATAATATTGCATAGCAAGAACATTATGTCCATAATCTGTAGATTTATTTTTATCATAAATATTATTTAACATGAAAGTTTTAACAGTTTTTGATGGAACAAATAAAGCAAGCAAAATAATTCCAGAAATTAAGCAACCACCTATTCTAATCTTTTTACTTGGCTTAACATTAAAAATATTAATAATAAATACTAAAAAAACTAACATTACAGCTGAAAAACAAAGCATTGGAACCATATTCCAAATCGTTCTAAATATTGTATCTTTTACAATAGAGCCAATTTCTCCAAAATTTCCAATATAAGAAAAATCGCCAAAAGTCAATGGTTCAGAAGTATATGTATATCTTAATTTATTTACAAGTTCCAAAACCCAAAGAATAATCGCTTGAATTATTAAACTTCTTTTACTACTTCCGGGTCACTGATGTTAAAAATATATGTATAACTTCTAATAATAATAGTGTAAAAATTATTGGTTTTAATTTTAAAATAAACCAAATATTAGTATTATAATCTAATATTAATATCATTAATCCTAAAATTAACATAGGCGTTTCAAAAAACAAACATAAATTAATCCCCTTTTTATCTTTAAAGCCCATTTTTTTGTTTTTTTCTTCCACTTCAATTTCCTCCCAACAAAACTATTTTAACACATTATTTTAATATTTCAAATAGTTTTTTAAAAAATAAAACATTAAAAAAGATGGCTTTGGAGCCATCTTTTTTATATCTTATTTTATTCTGATATTGTAGCTTCTGAAGCAACTGTAGCTGTATCTCCGCTATCTACCTTAATTCCTTGATATTTCTTAAGACCTGTTCCAGCTGGAATTAATTTACCAATCAAAACATTTTCTTTTAATCCTATTAAATTATCAACTTTTCCTTTAATAGCAGCATCTGTTAATACTTTTGTAGTCTCTTGGAAAGAAGCGGCAGATAAGAAGCTTTCTGTAGCAATAGCAGCTTTAGTAATACCAAGCAATACTCTCTTACCAGTAGCAGGTTTCTTTCCTTGAGCTACTAATTCTTTATTAACATTTTCAAATTCTATCATATCTACTAAAGAAGCAGCGTAGAAACCACTATCTCCAGTTTCTTCAACTCTTACTTTTCTTAACATCTGTCTTGTAATAGTTTCAATGTGTTTATCGTTAATATCAACACCTTGGTTTCTATAAACTTTTTGAACTTCAGCGATTATATATCTATAAACACCTTCTGGTCCTTTAATTGGAAGTAATTCATTTGGATTTACAGATCCTTCTGTTAATTGATCACCAGCTTCAACTACGTCTCCGTCTTTTACTCTTAATTTAGAGCCAAATCCGATAACATAAGTTTTACTATCGTCTTTACTTGTAACAGTAATTTCTTTTCTCTTCTTAACATCTTGGATCTTAACTACACCACCAATTTCAGTAATTGTAGCAACACCTTTAGGGTTTCTAGCTTCAAATAACTCTTCAACTCTAGGAAGACCTTGTGTGAT
>CANPWV010000030.1 GCA_947585105.1 uncultured Clostridia bacterium | reverse complement strand
CTTTAAATTTGGGCTATACGACAGACGAGTATGGAATAAAAACTGGAATTTTAGAGCAAAATGATTTTACAAAAGATTTAGAAGTTGGCGATTACATAACTGGAAAAGGCGTAATAAAAGACTTTAGCCAGAATTTAAAAACATATAATTTAACAGAAATTGAAATTACGAAAAAAGACGAATATGAAGAGAAAATTGAAAAAGCTCTAAAAGGTAAAAAAGTTTTATCTACTTCAATAATAGATTATACAATAGATGAAGGAAATTATGAGGGTTATGTAATTTGTGAAGTCTACTCTGAAGAAGAGTTAAAGGAAATAGGCTATGTAAAAATACATTTTGATTTTTATGAAGGAAACACTGAAAGCTATTTGGGAACAAATCATCTTCAAAGTGATTATGGAATTGTAAAATATGAAATGGTTACAATTACATTAAAAAACGAAATTACAGATTTAGATAATATAGAAGCAAAAATGTTTGAATATATTGCAGATTAAATAAAAAAGGAGAATATAAACTTGAAAAAATTAGTTGTAATTGATGGAAACAGTATATTAAATAGGGCTTTTTACGGAATAATGGGAAGTAAAATGTTAATGACAAATGATGGAACTTATACTAACGCGGTTTACGGATTTTTAGCAATAATGTTTAAAATGTTAGAAGACGAAAATCCTGAGTATTTAGCTATTGCCTTTGACGTAAAAGCTCCAACAAAAAGACATGAGTTATATAGTGAATATAAAGGAACTCGTCATGGGATGCCTGACGAATTAAAAGCCCAAATGCCTCTAATTAAAGAAGTTTTAAAGGCTATGAATATAAAACTTTATGAAAAAGAAGGATATGAAGCTGACGATATATTAGGAACTTTGGCTAAATTTGGTGAGGAAAATGGGCTAGAAGTAAAGCTTTTGACTGGTGATAGAGATTCATTCCAACTTGCTACAAATAAAACAACAATTATGATTCCTCATACAAAAGCTGGAAAGACTGAAACAGACTATTATAACAGAGACAAGGTTTTTGAAGTTTATGGTGTAGAGCCAAAGCAAATGATAGAAGTAAAAGGCCTAATGGGAGATAGCTCAGATAATATTCCAGGTGTTGCTGGAATTGGCGAAAAAACAGCGCTTTCATTGATTCAAAAATATAAATCAATTGATGGAGTTTATAAAGCAATAGACGAAAAAGATCCTGAAATTAAAGGAAAAACTCTTGAAAAATTAGTAGATGGAAAAGATATGGCTTATCTTTCAAGAACACTTGGAACTATAGATGTAAATAGTCCAATTGAGAAGATTTTAGAAGATTTAGAAAGAAAAGAATGGAATAGACAAGAAGTTTTAAGATTATTTAAAGAACTTAGATTTAATAGATATATTTCTAGATTTGAGCTTGATAAAGAAAACCCTGAAAGTGGCGAAAATTCTAAAGAATCTAAAGATATAAAAGATTTATTCCAAGTTCAAAAATTAGAAGATTTTTCTCTTTTTGAAAACAAAGATAAAATATACTATTATTTTGAAACAAAAGAAAGTAGCGAAGAAAAGCCTATAAATCAAGATATTGTAGGTGTTAGTTTTTGTGATTTAGATAAAGTTTATACTTGCGATTATAAAGAAAACAAAGAAAAAATAAAAGAAATTTTTGAAAATGAAAATATTTTAAAAGTTGGTTATGAAGAAAAGAAAGACTATATTTTATTAAAGCAAGATGGAATCCAAGCTAAAAACATGATGTATGACGTGAAAATAGCTGGTTATCTATTAAATTCAAATTCAAATCAATATAAAATAAAAGATTTAGCTTTTAATTATTTAAATCTTGATATAGATAGCTTTACAGAAGAAAAAGAAGAAAGTCAAGAATCACTTTTTGACGAGAAAAAAGAGGAAAAGCCAAATTTAGAAAATGAATTAAATTGTTATGTAATATCAAAATTGCCAGAAGTTTTGGACAAAAAGTTAGAAGAAATTGGATCAACTAAATTATTTAAAGAAATTGAAATGCCTTTAGTAGAGGTTTTAGCTGAGATGCAATATATTGGAATGTACGCTGACGAAAAAGAAATTTACAAATTCGGAGAAACCTTAAAATCAAAGCTAGAAGAATTAAGAATTGATATTTATAAATTAGCTGGAGAAGAGTTTAACGTAAATTCTACACAACAATTAGGAAGAATTTTATTTGAAAAATTAGAGCTTCCAGTTGTTAAAAAGACAAAAACAGGTTATTCAACAGATAATGATGTTTTAGAAAAATTAAGAGATAAAAATCCTATAATTGAGAAAATCTTAGATTACAGGCAAATCATGAAACTTAGCTCAACTTATGTAGATGGACTTATTCCACATATAAACTCTAAAACTGGAAGAATCCACACAAACTTCCATCAAACAGTTACAGCTACAGGTCGTTTAAGCAGTTCAGATCCTAATCTTCAAAACATTCCTACGAGAACAGAGCTTGGAAAGAAAGTAAGAAAAGTCTTTAAACCAGCTAGTGGAAAGATTTTCGTAGATGCCGATTATTCTCAAATTGAACTTAGAATTTTAGCTCATTTATCAGAAGATGAAACAATGGTTAACGCTTTTAATGATGAAATTGACATTCACACAATTACAGCTTCTAAGATTTTCGGTGTTCCAGTAGATATGGTTTCTAAACAATTAAGAAGTAGAGCAAAGGCTGTTAATTTTGGAATTGTTTATGGAATCAGCGAATTTGGTTTAGCTGAGCAAACTGGAATAAACAGAAAAGAAGCCAAAGATTTTATGGAACAATATTTAGAACATTATTCTGGAATTAAAAAATATATGGAAGATGTAGTAGAAGAAGCTAAATCAAAAGGCTACATTGATACAATGTTTGGAAGAAGAAGATATATTCAAGAATTAAAATCAAACAATTACATGGTAAGAAAGTTCGGAGAAAGAATTGCCATGAATACTGGTGTTCAAGGAACAGCGGCAGATATAATGAAAATTGCTATGATAAATGTTTACAACAGATTAAAAAAAGAAAATATGGAAGCAAAAATAGTTTTACAAGTTCATGACGAGCTTTTAGTTGAAACCCCAATTAATGAAAAAGAAAAGGTTAAAGAGATTCTAGTAGAAGAGATGGAAAATGTTACAAAATTAAAAGTTCCACTAAAAGTTGAAGCTGAAGAAGGAAAGAACTGGTTAGCAGCTAAATAAATTTAAAAATCAAGGAGTAAAAATATGAACAGAACTAAGAGGAAAATATTTAACATTGCAATGAAGCTTTTTTCGGAAAAAGGTTATGATAATACAAGTATTGAAGAAATTACAGCTACTGTTGGAATTGCCAAACGGAACATTATATTACCATTTTTCAAGCAAAGAAGAAATCTTCAATTTCCTTGTTGAAGAAGGAATGAAGCTTTTAAAAAACAGTATTGAAATTAAAATTCAAAAATGCGAGACAACAAAAGACAAGATTAGAGCTGTAATTCTTATTCAAGTTAAAGCTGTTATAAAATACAGAAGTGTATTATCAATTATTTTTAGTCAGATATATGGAAATGAAGCACGCAATATGATTTGTGTTGAAAAAGTCTCAGAATATATTGATGTTGTGAAAAATATAATTGATGAAGGCGTTAAAAAAGGAGAAATTAATAAATGCAATTCTAAATTTTTAGCGTACACGATTTTCTCACTTACTTCAACAATTATGATGTACACAAAAAATGAAGAATATGATATTTCCGAAATTTTTAAAGAATGTGAGGCTTCAGTATTCGGAGACATTTTTTGAGCCATTATAGAGAGAAATATATACCGACTTGTAGGTCAGTAGTATTGATTAAAAATTTTGTAAATATTATAATGAACTTGCTAATAAAATCTATTAAAGATTGGGGAGAAAAACATGGAAGATATAAGAATCCATAAAAGAAGTAAAATTTTACATGAAGTTGATAAGATTTCTAATTTGAAAGAGATGCTTCAAAATACTAGAAAAAAGTATGGAAATGAAAATGCATTTGCTTTTAAAACTGAAACACCAGATGTATTTAGATATGTAACTTATAATGATTATCTTGATGAAATAGATTCTTTTGGTACAGCTCTAATTGATATGGGATTAAAAGGAAAAAGAATTGCCGTTATTTCTGAAAATAGATATGATTGGATGGTTTCATATTTAGCTGTTGTTTGTGGTGTTGGAATTGTATCACCTCTTGATAAATCACTTCCTGAAGAGGAATTAATTAGTTCTATTAATCGTTCCCAAGTTGAAGCAATAATATATTCTTCAAAATATGAAGATATAATGTGTAAAATAAATGGAGATACTAATAATAAAATCAAATATTTTATTTCTATGGATAAAGAAAAATCTGAAAATGGAATGTATTCTAAAAAAGAGATAGTTGAAAATGGAAGAAAGCTTGTTAAAAATGGAGATAGAAGATATATAGATGCCGAGATTAATAATGAAGAATTGGCTGTTATGTTATTTACTTCTGGAACTACAGCTATGTCTAAAATTGTAATGCTTTCACATAAAAATATTTGCTCAAATTTAATGGACATTGATATGACTTATGATGTTCAAAAAGATGATATATATTTGTCATTTTTGCCATTGCACCATGTTTTTGAATGCACAGTAGCTTTTTTATACGCTACATATAAAGGCGCAAAAATTGCCTTTTGCGAAGGATTAAGACATATTGCCGAAAATGTAAAAGAATATCATATTACTTGTATGATAGTTGTTCCGGCTTTAATAGAGGGAATTTATAGACAACTTTGGAAAACTATAGAAAAAAATGGAAAAGCCAAAAAAGTTAAATTTGGTTTAAAATTAAGCAAATTCTTACTTTTCTTTGGAATAGATAGAAGAAGAAAAATATTTAAAGAAATTATAGATAATTTAGGTGGAAGGCTAAGATTATTAGTTTCAGGTGGTGCTGCTCTTGATAAAGAAGCTGAAATTGGATTTAATGATTTTGGTATAGAAACTTTTCAAGGTTATGGTCTAACTGAAACATCACCAGTTATTGCTGCTGAGCATAAAACAGTTCAGAAATATGGTTCAATTGGAATGTTATTTCCAAGTGTTGAAGGAAAAATTTTTGAACCAGACGAAAATGGAATTGGAGAATTAATTGTAAAAAGCCCAACAGTTATGATTGGTTATATGAATAATGAAGAGGCTACAAAAGAGGCAATAGACGAAGATGGATGGTTCCATACAGGAGATTTAGCTTATTTTGATAAAGATGATTATATTTTCATAACTGGTAGAAAGAAGAGTGTTATTGTTCTTCAAAATGGAAAAAATATTTTCCCAGAAGAACTTGAAATGATTATTGATAAATTACCAGGTGTAAAAGAGTCTTTTGTTTACGGAAAAGCGGATTCTAAAGATAAAGATAATGACTTAAAACTTGGTGTTAAAGTTGTTTATGATCCAAAAGTTATGAAAGACGAATTTGGTTTAGAAGGAGAAGATAAAATCAAAGAGAAACTTTGGAATGATATCAAAGAAATAAATAAAACGATGCCAAAATATAAATATATTAAAGGGATTATTGTAACGACAGAACCTCTTATAAAAACGACAACACTTAAAATTAAAAGATTTGAAGAAATCAAAACAGTGTAACAAAAATGTAAACAAAATGTAATAAAAAAATGTCGAAAAAAGCTTGAAAATATTATATTAAATGGGTATAATTACGGTAGGAAATATTTTTAAGAAGGAAAATGTTTACAAAGGAGGTATATTTACAATGTCATTTTTTCGCAAGTCAGGCATAGTAAATGTTAAGATGGTAATTACGGAAGAAAAGATTTTATCAAATATTGATAAAATTCAAAAATTAATAAACCCAAATAGTAAAAAACAAATAGTTCAATTAGAGGAAGATTCTTATTTTAAAGATTTAGTTGAATCTGTAAAAACTTATCTTTTAGAATATCCTAGAAAGAAGAATTTCCCTGCGGGTGTATATAAATCAGCTTATGATTTGGTTGAATATGCTACAAATCAATTTGAAGAAAATACTAAGAAAATCGAAGAATTAATTCGTAAAAGAGAAAGAAATATTAAACTTGCCGGTGTATTAAGAGATGTAACAAATGCTGTTAAAGGAAGAGCTAGAAACTGGAAAGAAATTATTAAAAAACTTGAAACTAAATATTCTTCAGATGTCGTAGAAGCTCTAACAATTATAGGAAATACAAAAGATCCTGAATCAGAAGATTATCAAGATGCTTGTAAATTATTAGAAGCAAAAATCAATAATTTAGAATCAAATTTACATATAGAAATTGATATGGAGAGAATTGAAGATAGATCAAAAGCTTTAAGTTATATCGGAATAGAAATTGCTGAAGCTTTGAAATATATTCCAGCTCCAGTTGCAAGTTTTGCTCAAGAAGAAGTATCAAATCAAATAATACCAAATGATAACTTAGAAAATAATTCTCCAGCTGTAGTAGAAGAAAGTGCTCCAGAAAGCAAAGTTGCTCAAGAAATTTTAGATACTGAAACAGAAGAAATTTCTCAAGAACCAGAAGAAAAAAATTTATTAGCTAGCCAAGCTGCTGAAGTGGCTGACAATAACGAGGTAGAGTTAGATAATAGCTATATCGAGGAAACTAGATTTGAAGTAAAACCATCTATTTGGCAAAGAATTAAAAATAGTAAGTTTGTTAGAACAATTTCTTATATATTAAAAATAAGAGTAGTTTTAGATTATCCTGCATTGCCAGAGGGACATATAGAGAATAGATAATGATTTTAACTAAACTTGGCGATAATAATTGTCGCCAAGTTTTTTTATAGGAGATTTAATTTATGACGCTTGTTTATAAATTTATTCTAATTGCTTTTCTAATAACTGTCGCGATTTTGATACGTTCTATGTATGTAAAATATAGAGAAAAATACATTTTAGCCAGAGCATCTGAAAAAATTACCGATGGTTATTTGATTTTTACTGCTACTGGAAAAATCACAAATTATAATAAAGCAATTTTAAAATTTTTTAACTTAAAAAGAAAAAATGTTAAAAATAAAAATATCTATGATATTTTTAAAGATAATGTTTTTGAAGAAAAATATGTAAAACAGATTATTGAAGCTTGCCAAAATATAAAAAGTTCAAAAGAAACAATAAAATTTGATATAGAGAAAGATAATAAAATATTTAAAATAGAAGTTAAAAGTATAGTTAATAATGATATATTTTTAAGATATGGAATTATTTGTAAAGATATAACACATACAATAGAGCTAATTCAAGAGCTTCATAATAATCAAGATATGATGGCAAACAGAGAAAAGTTTGCAACTTTAGGTCAGTTAATAAGCGGAATAGTTCATTCTTTGAAATCTCCAATTTTTGCTATTTCAGGAGATTTAGAAGCAATAAATAATCTAATAAAAGAATATGAAGAATCTGTTGGAGATGATACAGTAACTATTGAAGATCATTATGAAATAGCGGCTGATATGACAAGTTGGTTAGACAAAATGAAGGAGCAAGTTGAAAATATATCAGATTCAATTACTGCTGTAAGAAGCCAAGTTGTTACTTTAAATAATGAAGATACAGAAGGCTCTTTTACAGTAACAGAGCTTGTTAAATATATAGATGTTTTAATGAAAAACACATTAAAAGAATATTTAATTGTTTTACAATTTACAATAAGAGTTCCAAAAACACTTGAAATCAAAGGAAATCTTAATAGTTTAGTTCAAGCTATTGATAATTTAATTATGAATAGTATTGAAAGTTACATGGGAAAAACTAATCAAACGATTGAGATTGTAATAGAAAAAAATGGAAAAAATTTAGAAATTTCTGTGATTGATACAGGTTGTGGAATTCCAAAAAGAATTCAAAATAAAATTTTTAAAGAAATTATAACAAAAGAAGATAGTGAAAAAGTTGGTTTAGGGCTATTTATGGCGTATTCAAACATCAAAGCTGGATTTAATGGAGACATAGTATTCACATCAAAAGAGAAAAAAGGCTCAACATTTACTATTCAATTACCGATATAAACTGTATATGAAATACATGTGTTTTCGTAGCTCCTCCCACCTTCGTACAAGATATAGACTTTAATGATTTGAAGTCTAAAATCTTTAAAGTCAATATCTTGTAAACTCGACGGTCCCCACAGCGGTCGCTTACTCAAACACATATATTTCTATATACAGTAATAGTATTTGAATAAACAAAAGAAAGGAAAATATAAGTGGGAATTTCAGAAGTAATGTATTCCTATGGATTAAGCGTTTTTTCCATAGTTTTGATATTCTTACTTGCTTATTTGCAAGTTAAAGTAAATAAAAGCGAACTAAGACAATGGTGTATATTAGTTCTTGGATGTTCTATTATCACTAACGTTTCTATAATGTTTCAAATTGTAAATATTTCAAATCCTAGTTCTAGTATTTGGTATGAAGCGTTTAGTATGATAGGTTTAACAGTTATGCCCATTTGTTGGTTTTTCGCAAGTAGTTATTTTACAGATAAAAAATTTAAGTTTACTAAAAAACATTGGTTTTTATTTGTGATTCCAATAATTTCAGTTGTTGGAACATTTACAAATAATTTTCATCATTTGATGTTTAGAAATTTTTCAACAAATTTTGTAGATAGAGAATATGGAATTTTATATTATATAATGTTTATAAATATGTGTTTCACATATTTACTTACAATAGTATCTGTTTTAAAATATTTGTCAAAAGATTTACAAAAATATAAATATCAAATTGCGCTTCGGTTTTGCGTTTATCGTAGTTCCTGTAATTTTATTGTTCCTTGGAAATATGAGATTAATTAATATGAAAAGCTACTCAAACGGAGTATTCCAAAGTTTAATAGCAATTATAGCAATCGAGATTTTACTAAAATATCAGTTATTAACAGAAATTTTATTTTCACTATTAAATGTTTTAAATACTATAACAGATGGATTTATAGTTATAAATAAAAAAGGAATCATATTAACATATAATAAAGTTTTTCTAAATTTATATGATTTAGGAAATCTAGAATTAAAAGATATGAATATCAAAGATTTAATTGATTTTAAAGAGTTTGATACTTTAAATTCTGATGATATAGATAAAATACTTAGTATTAAAGATTACAATGAAAGCGTTACATTTGAGAGAACTTCAAATTCATTAAAATCAACATTAAAATATGAAGGAACATCTCTTACAAATAAAAAGAATAACAAATTATTTTTATTATCTGTTGTCGATATTACAAGTTATTCAAAAGATATTCAAAATATAAAACTAAATAAAGATGCGCTTCTTAGTCGTGAAAGATTAGCCTCTTTAGGCCAAATGATAGGCGGTATTGCTCATAACTTAAAAACACCAATATTTTCAATTGCTGGAGCAATCGAGGGAATAGAAGATCTAGTAAAAGAATATAGAGAATCAATTTCAGATCCGACAGTAACAATTGACGATCATAAAGATATTGCTAGTGATATGTATGGTTGGACAGATAAAATTCAAGGTTATCTATCATATATGACAGATATTATTACAGCGATTCAGATGCAGACATCAGCTGATTATGGAAATACAAACGATAAATTTACTATAAAAGAATTAATTAAATATATAAATATTTTAATGAAATATGAATTAAAACAAAATTTAATTAATTTAGAAATAAATACAAAAATAGATGAGAATACTAAAATAAATGGAAATGTTAACAGTCTAGTTCAAGTTTTAAATAATTTAATTTCAAACGCAATACAGGCTTATTCAAAAACAGAACAAAATAAAAGGATTATATTAGATATTTTTGATAACAAAACAGATATTATTATAGAAGTTACAGATTTTGCAGGGGGAATTTCTAATGATGTAAAGAATAAATTATTTAAAGAAATGGTAACTACAAAAGGAAAAAACGGAACAGGTCTTGGATTATTTATTTCATATACAAGTATAAAGACTGGTTTCGGCGGAAATCTATGTTTTACAACAAAAGAAGGAGAAGGTACTGTTTTTAAAATAATAATACCAAAACAAAGAAAGCTTTAAAACAATAGGAGGACAAATTAAATGGAAATTAAATTACTTGGAGGAACTACAAAAGAAGAATTAGAAAAAAGAATACAAATTGTAGCAAGCGCTGGAAAGTTATCTAGATTTCCTGGTAATGTGTTTGAAGTATTAGAATCTACAAATGATTATGAAAGTAATTTAAAAATGATAAAAAGAATTATTAAGATGGGTCATAAATCAATTATTGAACATGATTATTTGATATTTGGTCTTTGTGATGTTACTCCGATAATTGAGCAAACTATTATTGGTATGAGACTTTCTTCATTTACTATTAAATCTAGAAGAGAAGTTGATTTTAGAACAGCTGGATTTTATACACCAAAATTTAGAAATAAAAATGGCGAGGAAATCAAAAATATTGATGAAGTTACAGAAAAATATAAAAATCATGTACAATATTTGTTTAATACTTATGGTGATATTGTAGATTTAGGAATTTCTGTTGAAGATGCTAGGTTTGTTTTGCCATATTGTTTTAAAAGCAATATTATAATGGGAATTGATTGTAGACAGTTAGAGAAAATGATAATATCATATACAAAAGGTCATTTAAGCAAGATTCAAGAACTAAAAGAATTTGGAGAAAAAATGTATGATATTGTAAAAGAATATGTTCCATATTTAATTCCTGGAATCGAAAGCTCTAGTGAAGACTTAAGTTCAGGCTTCGAGTATTTAGAAGAAAATTATAAAAGACCTGAAATAAATATTTTAAAAGAGCCAAAATTAATAAGTCATACACCAAATGTTGATGATGTAATTTTACAAAGTTATATAATGTATCATTATCAATGTCAAAAAGAAGAGGCTGAAAAAATATTAGAAGATTTAGAGAAAAAAGATAAAGATGTAAAACAAAAACTAATGAATGTTATATTACATAAAGATGAAAGAAGAGAGTTAGAGCAAGCAAGCTTTACATTTCAAATTCCAATCTCACTTTCAATACTTACTCACCTTACAAGACACAGAATGCACTCACTTCTTGTTCCAGAATTTTTACCAATGTGGGACATGAAAAATCATGTAGTTCCAAAGACAATTAAAGAAAATCCTAAAGCTTTAGAATTATTCCAAAAAGCTGTAAATAAAAATATGGAAGTTTTCGAAGAATTTAAGAAAGATGTTTTTGAAGAAGATTTGATATATTTTTATTTAGGTTGCCAAATGTTAAATGTAATGACAACAATGAATTGTAGAACTTTACAATGGATTTCAAAATTAAGATGTTGTAATAAAGCTCAATGGCAAATAAGACAAATTGCTTGGGGAATGGTAAATGAAGTAAAAGAAGTTGCGCCATATCTAGGAAAAGGCTTAGGCCCAACATGTATGACAGATAAATTCTGCGGCGAAGGTAAGGAGTCTTGTGGACTCATAGATAAATTAGCAAGGGATTAGCGAAGCGGAGATAATTTTTACAAAGGAGGAAAATTATGAGCGACAAAAAAGATGATTTAGAAGAAGAAAAAGAAGAAAAATCTAATGAAGAAAATAAAAAAGTGAGAGCTAGTAAAATATTAGATGCTTTTCTGGCTTTGATTATTTTAATAACAGTTGTAACAGGTTCTATTATCTATTACAAATTATATACTTATTCAAAAGAAAACGATTCTAAA
The DNA here is from genome assembly GCA_947585105.1 of uncultured Clostridia bacterium. Lineage (GTDB taxonomy): Bacteria > Bacillota > Clostridia > TANB77 > CAG-508 > Scatovivens. Next base: position 5,258 of record CANPWV010000030.1, on the reverse strand, counting down.
AATCAAGAAAGCGAAGTTGCTCAAGAAGAATCCAAAACAGTTGCTGATTTAATAGATACAGCGCTTAACTCTAACACTGTAAATAATACTGAAAATCAATATACTCCAAACGGAAACACTACAGTTTCTAGTGGCGACATTGATGATAGATTAGTTTTAAATGAAAATATAATTGTTTTGTATAATGGACTTATTTTAGAAAATGACAAAATGGGAGTTACTTCATTAAAATATATAGATAATTCAAATCCATCAAAAGATAATTATGTAGTTACTTATTATAATTATGAAAATTATAGTTTTAAAGATTCATCTTTAGGAACATTGTCATCACAAGTTGTGGAAGGCTTGGTAAAAATTGATAATGTTGGAAAAGTTTCAATTTCAGAAAAATATGATGCGATTCCAAGAGAGATACAAGTAATAAATTCTATTCCAGCTGTTATTTTAGATAACAACAGTAATCTTTCAGAATATGATTCTAAAAAAACTATAATAACTGATTTAGATGGAAATGGAACAAATGAATATATTTTGATTTTAGGAAATAAAAATACTGGAGAATCTAAAGTTTTATTAGTAGAGTCTACTGGATTTATAAAGGCAACTATTGCAAAAATGGATAAAAGTGGCTGGGATGGAGTAAGCTCTGATGGTTACTATTTATCATATAATAATGTAGAAATTTTAGATATTGATAATGACGGAATAATGGAAATACTTTTTGAAATTCCAAATACAAGTTCTACTAACTCACAGATTAGTTTAGTAAAATATAAAAATGGTGATGTGGCTGGAGAACTAGATTACACATGTAGTTTAAAAAAATAACAAGGAGAACTTTATGTACAAACTAATTGCAATAGATATAGATGGAACACTTTTAAACTCAAAAGGTGAAATAACTTCAAAAACCAAAAAGTCTTTAAATAAAGCTATGGAAAACGGAATTGAGATAGTTCTTGTTTCTCGGAAGACTTATAGAATCAATTGAAAATATATCGTTAGAAGCTGGAATTAAAAATTATTTGATATCAGGAAATGGTGCTGCTGTCTATGATATGAAAAATAGAGAAGTAATTTATAGTAAATATTTATCAAAAGAGCAAGTTGTAAAAATCATAAATGCTTGTGAAGAAAACTCTATTTATTATAATGTTTACACAGATAAGGAAATTGTTGCTAAAAATTTGAGTTATAACCTTTTATATTATCACAATGAAAATTTAAGAAGACCTGAAAATAAGCGAACTAATATAAAAATTGTTGAGTCACCTTTAGATTACATTAATTCTTTAGAAAGTGTAAATTTTCTAAAAGTTACTGTTTGCGATGAAGACATAGATGTGTTTAATAGTATAGTTAAGAAAATTAAAAGTATAGATAAATTTGATGTTCTAGATACTGATTATAGATCTAGGAAAAAGATAAAAAGAGGAACTGAAGATTATATTGTTGAGTATTATTGTACAGAAATAACAAGCGAAAATGTCAATAAATGGACAGCTGTTGAATTCCTAATGAATAAGTTAAATCTTGATCCTAGTGAAGTTGTTGCAATAGGAGATAATTTTAATGACAGGGAAATGATAGAAAATTCAGGACTTCGGAATCGTTATGGGAAATAGTAATCCATTTATAAAAATACTAGGAGACTTAATTGTCGAATCAAATGATAAAGACGGAGTATCAGAAGCTATAGAAGAATTTATATTACATTAAATATAACGGAAATAACTAAGTTGTTTCCGTTATATTTCATTTATATTACAAATCAAAAATTCCATTGAATATTGTAAAATTATATTGTAAAATGTAATATATGATAGAAAGATATAAGTAGGCTTCTATCATAAAAAAATGTAAAATACATATTTAGGAGGATACAAAAATGGCATCAAATCCAATAAAAAGAAGAGCTAGACAATCTTTTTTCTTAGGTTTTTTAATCGCTTTAGTTGTTATGGCGATAATAGTAATGTTACTAGTTACAAAAATTAATTCATTAAACGAGGAGAATGAAACACTTAAAATTTTAGGACCAAAAGTTAGTGTTTATACTGTAAGTGAAGATATTGAAGAGGGACAGCCAATCACAATGGATGATTTAACTCCTTCAACTATGCAATTAACTGCTAGTTCAACAACAATAGATGTTGAAAACTATATTGATCCATCAATATTTTACGCTTATGATGAAGAAACTGGAGAAGATATAGAACTTAATTATACAGCTAAAGTTCAAATCCCTGCTGGAAGCGTAGTTACATTATCAATGCTTCAACAAGGTGATATTGAAAAAACAGAAAGACGTATGGAATATAGTGTTATAGTTCTTCCATCAGAATTAAATAATGGTGATTATATTGATATAAGACTTAGATTACCTAATGGTGCTGAATATATAGTTTTATCAAAGAAAAAAGTTGATCAATGTACAGCAAATACAGTTTGGATGAACATGTCTGAAGAAGAAATACAAACAATGAACAGCGTTATAGTTGATGCTTATACTACTGTTGGTTCTGAATTAAGAGCTACAGTATATACAAACCCATTGATGCAAGAAGCTTCTAAAGTTAATTACCCTATAAGAGAAGCTACAAAAGCTAGTTTAGTAACTAACCCAAATATATTACCAGAAGCTTTGAGAGCTTTAGCTGCTAAATGGCAAGTAAAATCTGACGAAAATCAAACAGCTACAGATTTAACTTTAGCTAGAGAATTAATTGATGTATATACAACTTCTAATAACGCTACAGAACAAGCTGAAGAAGTAGAGTCTGGAATTTCTGAAGAAGTTTCAACACAAAATGAAAACAGAAATAATTATGTTTCAGCTGTTGAAGGAACTGGATTAGTAGGATCAACATATTAAAATCTGAAACTAATAAAACATAAAGATAAAATATAATGAAAGGGATCACACATGAAGAAAATCATATTTATAGGTGGATATGACAAATCAGATATAATTATCTATGTTGCGAAAATCTTGTCAATGCTAGATAAAAAAATTTTAATCATAGATACAAGCCTATTACAAAAAACTAAATATATAATACCAACAATGACACCTACAGCTAAATATGCTACAACTTATGATGGAATAGATGTTGCAATTGGCTTTGATAATATGAATGATTTAGCTGAGTATTTTGGGGTTGCTAATTTTGATTATTATGATTATATAATTTATGATATTGATAATCCATATTATTATGATAGCTTTGGAATAAAGCCAGAAGATGAACATTGCTTTTTAACATCTTTTGACGTTTATTCAGTAACAAAAGGTTTAGATGTGTTAAGAAACTTTAAAGTTCAGACACCAGTGTTAAAAGCTTTAGTTACACGTGATCCTGATTCAGATGAAAATGATTATTTAGATTTCGTTACATTTAATTTAAAATTAAAATGGAAACCAAATATAGTTTATATACCATTTGAAACAGAAGATTTATATGAAATATACCAAAATCAAAGATATTCGAGAGTTAAATTTACAGGATTATCTATGGAGTATATGGACAGCTTAGCTTTCTTAGTTGAAAATGTATCTGGCTTGTCTAGAGGAGAAGTTAGAAAAGGTATAAAACTAATAGAAAGAGAAGATTAAAGGGAGGAAAGTTTTTATGGCAATTGTTGCTTTTTGGAATGAATCAGAAAAAGAAAACGGACAAACCCTTTCTATAATAGCTATTGCGAATCAAATGGCAATTGAACACAATTTTAGAATATTAGTGGTAGATGCTTGTTTTCATGATAAAACAATTGAAAAAGCTTTTTGGAAAATTAAAGAAAATAAAACAATTCAACAGCTAAACGCTGGAAAGATGGACATATCTTCAGGTGCTGAAGGCTTAGTTAGCGCTGTTGCTAGTAATAAAGCTACACCAGAGATTATTACAAATTATACAAGAATAGTTTATAAAAACAGATTAGATATATTATTAGGACTAAAAACTTCAATACGTGAAGAACATGAAAAATCTTTGATGTTATATAAAGACTTAATTAATGCAGCTAATAAATATTATGATTTAATATTAGTTGATGTTCAAAAAGGCTTATCAAGACCTACTTCAAAAGCTTTACTAGAACAAGCAAACGTTATAGTTTATACTATGCCACCAAATCTTTTGAATATAGATAATTTTATAAAACTAAGAGAAACTAACGAATTAGTTGGAAGTAGAAAGATTATTCCACTTTTAGCTAAAAGTGATGAAGAATCTAGTTACAATGTTAAAAACACTAGTAGATATTTAAAAGAAAAGGGAATTATTCCTTGTATACCTTATAATGTAAGGTTTATGGAAGCTACAAATGAAGCTAAAACAAGTAATTATTTTACATCACAAAAACTTTCAAGTTCAAAAAATGGCGAAGCCTTTTTTGAAGAAGTTGAAAAAGCTTGTGTAACAATTATAAATAAACTTAAAGAGTTAAATAAAATGCAATAAAGAAAAAAATGGAGGACCAAAAACATGTCAATACCAAATCTTATGATGATTTTTGTTGTGTTTGTTGTTGTAATATTTTTAATAGTACGTTCAATAAGAAACAATAAAAATGAAGTTGTAGATGCTCAAGTAGAAGTAGATGATAAAACATATACTTTAGATAAAATGATAAAATTTGTAAAGAGAAGACTTGATGAAATTACTAAAATTAACCTTTACGATATTGGTCTTTCAGAAGAAGAGTTAAAAAGAAGAAAGGCTAAGAAATACGAACTTAAAAAAGCTTTAAAAGGTTGTACTTATGGTGATGTTAACGATAAAAAATATGTAAAAGAGCTTATTTATGACCTTTTATCAAAAGAATATGGTGTAGATGAAACAAATATATCAAAAGCTATTCCTTTTGATACACCTTCACTATTAAGCGCTCAAGACAAATTTGATATATTAATTCATGAATATAAGAAAACATTTTCTTATGAAGCTTTATCAGAATTAATTAAGAAATATAAATTAGATTCATTAAAATATGTAGCTGGTGAAACAAAACCTTGCTATGTAATTACATCTGAGGAAATAGACCAAATTTTTGAAGAAGAAAATTTAAATTTAGCTTTTGCTGATAAATTGGAAGTTGTTGTTCAAAGAATTTATCAACAATATAAAGGCTATTCAAGTATAGACGAAATAAGAGATATGAATATCGATGGTGTATCAGGACGGAGTTTCTGGTCTTCCAGAGAGTTTCTTAAGCCAAGTTGCTCAAACAGATGGTGATTATTTAAAACAAGC
>CANPWV010000029.1 GCA_947585105.1 uncultured Clostridia bacterium | reverse complement strand
TAAACGCAGAATATAATTTTGATATAAGGTCAGGAGAAGTAACAATTTATATAGATAATGATATGACATTAACAAATAAAAATTTTAAACCTGCTAGAAGTGCGATAAATATTGAACCGAATGCAATTTTAAATTTATATATATCTGAAAATGTAACATTAACAGTAGATAGTGGCTTTGGAACTCAAGGTGCAACAGGACACATGGGAGAGATGAAACAAAACGAAGGAGGAGATGGAGGATTTGCGGGAATTAGAGTTCCATCTACTAAAGATGGAGTGGCAACTTTAAATTTATATGGAAGTGGAACATTAGTAGCTTTTGGAGGCGATGCAACGGCTGGAGGAGCTGGAACAAGTAATGTGGCTACGATGAGTTCTGAAGGAAACGGTGGTGGCCGGAGGCGGTGGAGCTCGGGGCCGGAATAGGACGGAAACCGGTGGAAAAGGTGGAGAATCTAATTCAACATGTGATGCGAGTTATACTAACGATCCAACAGAATATCCTTATACTGAAGGTGGAATGGATGGCTATCCACGGCGAAAATTGTGGAAATGTAAATATTCATAATAATTTAAAAGTATATGCTTATGGTGGGGCAGGTTCAAATACTGTTCCTTCTCAAAATATAGGAACTAATTCAGGTGGGAGTGGGTACCCGGCGGCTCGGAATTGGTCGGTGGTCGGCGCTCGGAGGAGCCGGTCGGAGACTGGGCGAATGGAGCTCGGTGGGTATGTAGGAACTTGGGGAGATGACGGAGATTGTTATAGAACAAATGGAGATAATGGAATATCTCTTTTAATAAAAGATTTTGATAATAAAGGTATAAGTGGTGTGGGTGATAATTCATTTAGAGGAAATGGTGATGATGCAGCTTCTTATTTTTCTTATGGAACGACAAATAATAAGCAATCTACTATGGGTACAAATAGTAAAATAAAAACTCCTCAAATTGGTGGACAGGGAGGCGTTTTATATTGGGCTTCTTATATTGGTTCATATCCTTCTGGTTCAGGTGGAAAAGCAGGAAATGGTGGGACAATTACAGTAAGTGATACTTCATTAGTGTATGCTTTTAATGGTGACAGAATAACAAATGGAGATTATACTTCTAGAATTCCAGATTATGATAAAGGCGGAAATGACTTAGGAACTAGTAGTTATGTTCTAACAAAATATGGTACATCAAGTAATACAAGTCCTATAAAAATTTTTGCTCAAGGTGGAATTTTAAGAGATGTTTATTATACTAATTTGTGTTGGGGGGTAAAACCAAGAACAGGCTATGAGTATTTTTATGGTTTACTTGGTGATCAATTAGAAGAATCAACCAAAGATATGAAACCTCCCACAACTTATGATGAAATAGAAAGTCATTTGATTCGTAGTGAAAAGACTATAGATAAAACTGGTTATAAAAATCCAGAAACAAATGACTGTTACGGAATTGGCTCTGGTGCGGGTTATATCGAAGTTTCAAATGGAACATTTAAAGTTGATCCGACTTTAAATTAAATAAAACGAAAACTGTTAGAAATTTTTCTAACAGTTTTTTGTATTTTAATAATAATTATTTTTTATTAAAAAAAGTATTGCATTTTGAAATAAAATGTGGTATTATAATACACGAGCTTAGGTATTGAAGGAACCAAATCTCTAATATAGGCGTATAGAACGGTAAATATATGTCGAATTTTTATCGTTCTATACGCCTATATGTTTTTTGAACATAATAGGTGTAAATACATAAAAGAGAGGTGGTGAAAAGTTATGAGGAAGAAAAAGACTAAATCAATAATTTGCTTAATTCTTCTAGTAATCGTGGTTGCAATTGTTTCGACAACAATTGTAAAGTTAGCAACTTTAGGGTATAACATTCACATTACAGTAGAAAAGCAAAAAATTGAAGTTAGCTCCAATCAAACTATAACTAACTCCAATACCTAAACGAGAGAGGGAAGCCTAGTGCTTTCTCTCTTTTTTATTATTATATGTTAAAACTTAAGAAAAGTCAATAATTAGTTAAAATAAATCAATTGTAATCAAAAATGTACACTAATCAATTTTAAAATATATAGTTTGTGAAAAGCTAAAGAATCACGAATTTTGAGATTCGTCATAAGGAAACGAAATGACTATCATTGTACTGCTTATTTTAGCTGGAGTATCTTTAAACGCAATAATTCGGGGATAATGGCGTAATTACTAACGCGATGGATGCTAAAGTAAAAAATGGAATTGCGGTGTTAGAAGAATTTTTACAAGAGAAATATGTGGAAAATTTTGATAATATAGAAAAAGACGATAATAGTAAAATAGCAAACTTGGTGTCTGTATGTCCAAATTATTTTTATGTTCCTAGGGTAGAAGGATTTGGATTATTGGATTATATTGAATATGATGGAAAAGCTTTTTATTTAATTAAAAAACAAAATTTACCAGAAGAAATAAGAGAAAGTCTAGTTGGAGGAGACGCTGGAAAAGGAGAATATACAGATTATGTTAGCTTAAATGATGTTTATGGAGTGACTTCTAATTTAAAAGTTTATTATTGTTCAGGTGGGTTAGATTCAATACAAAATTTAGCAAAAGAAGATGTAGATAATGCAAAAGAAAGAGATGTATTTACAGATTTAGAAAATGATGGATTAGGAAAATTATTATCTCCTTATGATTCAAGCAAAGATGGAAAAATTCAGTCAACAGAAATAAGTTCAATAACAGAATTAGAATTAACAGAAACAGTAGATTTAAAAAATATATATAATTTATATTCATTAGAAAAATTAATAATAAAAGAAGTAAAAGATATAGATTTAACAGGAATAGAAAATTGTATGAACTTAAAATATATATGGTTTTATAAAGGGTCTGCAAAAAGTTATGAGCCAATTGGAAAGTTAGAAGAGAAATTAACAACATTAATTTTTTCAGGAGCAATTCAAACTGATGTAGAAAAACTTTGTAGTGAAATTAAAGATTATGAATTAACAGGTCTTACATATTTAGCTTTTTTTGGGAGTGGTCTAACATATAACGCTAGTGGTCCAGTTTATTTTATGAATGTGACGGATAGAAGGGCTTGGGAAGCGAGAATTAGTGAATTTACTACTTTAATACCTTTTAACGACTTAAAAGATAGTACGAAAAAATCAATAAAATATTTGTGGCTTTTTGGAAATAAACTTGAAAATTTGAATGAATTAAATGGTTTTGAAAATTTAATTTATTTAAATGCTATGGGAAACAACTTAAATAATATAGAAGGATTAAAAAATTGTAAAAAAATAGAATATTTAAGGTTAGATAATAATAAATTTAATGATAATGATTTGAAGCAAAATAATGAAACAGATTCACTATATTGTCTTCAAAATTTAAGTGAATTAAATTGGTTAGATATTTCGATAAATTCTCGGTATTAAATATATTAGTTATTTAAAAGAACTTTCTAAATTAAAATATTTGTATATGGATGGTTGTTCTAATTTATTTGGCGATGATGTAGTAGATATGAGAAGTAAAATAAATGATATGACAGAAAAAACTTATGATTCGAGTTATCAGAAAAAATTGCTTGATCCATTAATAACCACTAGAATAGACTACAGTGGTCAGATTATTGATGTTTCAGACTTTAGGGCTATAAAAGATTGTACAAAATTGACTTATCTTGATTTAAGCAATGTAAAGCTAATTAAAAATCCTAGTGAATCGATAGATGACGATGAGGATACTGTTGAAAAACTAATGAAAAAAGTTTTTAAAAATTTAAGTGAGTTAAAGGCTTTAGGATTAAAAAATTTTACGATAAATTTTGGTAGTGGTCCAGAAAAGATAAGTGAGTTAAATTTTTTACAAGATGAAAGTTCAAATTTATCTATAAAAAATTTAGTGGTTTTAGATTTACAGGGTACTGATGTCCACGCAGGATTAAATATTGATACAGATTTAGTAAGCAAAAATAATGCAGGTATTTTGAATAATTTAACAAAATTAAGATTAATTGTCGTGGATAATCCTTATTTTGATTTTTCTAATTTACAAGTGATGTTGGATCGTTTCGGGGGGGCTATTGGATTTGCTTGTGATTTTGTAGTGTCAGATAACGCGAGAGGAATAATTTGTTTAAATAATACTTCGATGGAAACATTAGAAAAATGTACGAGTATGAGAAATTTTGTTTCCTTTAGTTATTTTGGGGAAGTGACTGTCGATTTAGATTTAAGCGCGTGTACATCTTGTTCTTGGATTTATATTTATAATTTGGGTGGTAGAATAAAATTACCAAAGAGTGTTCAATCGATAACAAATACAATTAATTACAATATGACATTTGACTTTTCTGATAGAGACTATCAAATAGATTATTTGTACTTTAATGAAGGAGATTTCGGCGTGGTTGAGAGGACAGTTCCAAATTTAATTAAAAATAATATAACAGTTAATAAATTTGGAGCTTCGCATAAGAGTGATACTGATAACTTAAACTATTTTTTAGATGAAAATGGAGAGTGTAATTGGATTACTGATTTAACCATTGGCAGAAAAAGCTATGATACAAATTTGTGGGAAAGTCAGGAAGTGTTTAGAGCTTTGGAATCTTTTTCATCAACAAGTATTCAAAATTTAAGTTTGCGTTATTGTGGAATGACAGATTTAAGTTTTATTCAAAATTTTAAAAATTTAAAAAAATTAAGCATTGATAGTTCTAAAATTGTTGATATTTCAGGGTTAGAGCCTAGAAATGATGGAGATGGGAATCACTTGAGCGGCTTTTCAGAATTAGAAGAGTTTACCTTAATTAATCCAGTTGTAAATTCTATTACAGATATAACTGTTTTAGGAAGATTACAAAATTTAAAGAGATTAAATGTTAGTGGAACTAAGATAAACAAAGGAATTGAAGCTTTAGCTGGTCTTAATAATTTAGAATATGTAAATTTAACAAATTGTAGTTCACTTTCTCAAAATCGGAAACTATGTTGATTTAGCAAATGGTAATGGTAAAGATACATTTGTAGAGATTTTTAAAACTCTACATGAAAATGGAAATTTAAAAGAACTATATTTAACTGGAACTGGAATTAAAAATATTTATGATAAATTAAATGTAGTTCATGATTGGGAAAACGGAAAATTACAATGTGATAGCTAAAAAAATTGAAAGGAATGATAAAGAATGACAAAGAAAGAGATAATAGTTATTATTGGAACAATCATTTTATTTGTAATAATATTATTTGCTATAAATAAAAATAAAATAAAGAAAAAGTCAGAAGAAAATATTTTACAAAATTCAGTAAGAACAGAATATAATGAAGATGAAGGAAAATATGTTGTTTATGATGAAGATGGAAAAGAAATATATGATGGGACTGAAAAATCAGAAGCAGAGTTTTATCATAAACATCCAGACTTTGATCCGGGTTTTGAAACTTTAGATCAAAATTATTTGCCAAGTGATATGAATATAGTATAAAAGTAAAAACTGTTAGAAATTTTTCTAACAGTTTTTATATTTTTTAAGAAGTAATAAATTTTTATTAAAAATAAAGTTCTTTTTTTACACAAAAAATCTAAAAAACTCTTGACAAATGGGAAAAAATGTTGTAAAGTATAATAGCATTACAAAATATGAGGTGAAATTTTGATGGAAGAAAACATAAAATTCAGTGTTTTACTTGAATTATATGGAAAGCTTTTAACTGAAAAACAATATGAATTATTAGATTACTATTATAACCAAGATATAGGTCTTTCAGAAATTGCTGAAAACCTTGGAATTACAAGACAAGCGGTTAGAGATAATTTAAAAAAAGGTGAAAATAACCTTAACGAATTTGAAGAAAAACTTCACCTATTACAAAAAAGAAATGAAATTTTAAAAATTTGCGAAGAAATTAAAAATCCAGAAATTAAGAAAAAATTACAAAATTTATTATAAAATATCAATATAGAGTTTTCTCGAAAAATTTTATTTAGCAACAATGCCAAATGAAATTCTAGGAAAATGAACGGAGGAAATAATGTTTGAGGGTTTATCCGAAAGACTTCAAAATATAACACGTAAACTTACTGGAAAAGCTAGAATTAGCGAATCAGATCTAAAAGATGTTTTAAGAGAAGTAAAACTTGCTCTTTTAGAAGCTGACGTTAACTATAAAATTGTAAAAGATTTTACAAAAACAATCGAAGAAAAAGCGCTTGGCCAAGATGTTTTAAAATCATTAACTCCAGGTCAACAGGTAATTAAAATCGTAAGAGATGAATTAACAAGTTTGCTTGGTGGAACAGAAAGTAAAATTAATTTTACACCAAATCCACCAACTGTAATTATGTTAGTAGGACTTCAAGGTTCTGGTAAAACAACTACTGCTGGAAAACTTGCAAATATAGTTAGAAAACAAGGTAAAAAGCCTTTGCTAGTAGCTTGCGATGTTTATAGACCAGCCGCAATTAAACAGTTACAAGTAGTTGGAAAACAATTAGATGTTCCTGTTTATTCAAACGAGTCAACAAAAGATGTTAGCTTAATTGCTAAACAAGCTTTAAATGTAGCAATGTCAAAGCTAAATGACGTAGTAATTATAGATACTGCCGGTCGTCTACAAATAGATGAAGCTCTAATGAATGAGCTAAAAGAATTAAAGAAAAATGTAAAACCACATGAAATTATGCTTGTTGTAGACTCTATGACAGGTCAAGATGCTGTAAATATTGCTGATACTTTTAATAAAGAACTTGGAATTGACGGAATTGTACTAACAAAGCTTGATGGTGATACAAGAGGTGGTGCTGCGTTATCTGTTAAAGCAATTACAGGAAAGCCAATTAAATATATTGCTGTTGGCGAAAAATTAAACGATTTTGAAGAATTTTACCCAGATAGAATGGCTTCAAGAATTTTGGGAATGGGCGATATTCTTTCAATTATAGATAAAGCTGAAGAAACTTTTGATATGGAGCAAGCTGAAGCTTTAGAAAAAAGTTTAAGAAAAAATAAATTTGATTTAGATGATTATTTAAATCAATTAAGACAAATGAAAAAAATGGGATCTTTCTCTTCAATATTGAAGTTAATTCCTGGACTTGGAAGTAAGCTTAAAGATATTAAGATTGATGATAAAGAGTTTGTTAGAATTGAAGCAATGATTTGCTCAATGACAAAAGAAGAAAGAAGAAATCCTAATATTTTAAATGGAAGTAGAAGATTAAGAATTGCTAAACGGAAGTGGAACAACAGTCCCAGAATTAAACAAATTTATGAAGTCATTTGAAATGACTCAAAAAATGATGAAAGAAATGAACTCTCCTAGAAAAATGAGAGAAATGATGAAAAAAATGAATATGAATCCTAATGATTTTGAAGGATTAGAGTAGTATATTAAGAATTAAATTTAAAAAATTTAATTTTAAATATATATAAATAAATTTGGAGGTGAAATTAAATGGTAAAGATTAGATTACAAAGACAAGGAAAGAAAAAAGCACCTTTCTATCACATAGTAGTTGCTGATTCTAGAAGCCCAAGAGATGGAAAAATTATTGAGCAAATTGGAACTTATGATCCAATGACAAACCCAGCTACAATTAATCTTAACAAAGAAAAAGTAGAAGCTTGGATTAAAAATGGAGCTAAACCTACTGATTCTGTAAAGACTTTAATTGAAAAAGCTACAAAATAATAAAGAGGAGGCGTTATATTAATGAAAGAATTACTAGAGACAATCATTAAAAATTTAGTAGATAATCCAGATGAAGTGGTTATAAGCGAAACAACAAATGCCAAATCTATTATTAGTTATGAAGTAAGAGTTGCTAAAAACGATATGGGAAAAGTAATTGGTAAACAAGGAAAAATGGCAAAAGCCATTAGAAGTGTTATAAAAGCTGTTTCAGCTCATGATCATCAAAAAGTTACTGTTGAATTTTTAGATTAGGTTTTTAAAATATGAATGATAAAGATGTTTTAGAAATTGGACAAATCGTAAATACAAGAGGTCTAAGAGGAGAAGTTAAAGTAAATTCTTTTTCAGAAGATCCTGAAAGATTTTCAAAAATCTCAAAAATTTTAGTTAAAGAAAAAGGAGTTTTTAAAGAATATGAAATTGAAAGAGCTTCATATTCTAAAACACAAGTAATTCTTAAACTAAAAGGAATAGACCATATTGACTATAGTGAAAAATTAAAAGGTTTATATGTTTATATACCTCGCTCAGAACTTCGGAAATTTACCTGAAGGAACATATTATATATCAGATTTAATTGGACTTGAAGTTTATTTGGAAGATAATGGAAAACATTTAGGAACAGTTGATGATGTATTTAATACAAAGAGCAATTCAGTATATGTCGTAAGAATGGAAAATGGCGAACTTAAGTATTTGCCAGGAATCCAAGATGTTATAAAAAAAGTTGATTTGGATAATAAAAAAATTACAGTAACATTAATACCAGGACTTTAAAATGAAATTTGATGTTTTAACACTTTTTCCAGAAATGTTTGTTCCAATAAAAGAAAGTATTATTGGAAGAGCAACAAAGTCTAAAATTTTAGAAATTAATTTAGTGAATATTAGAGATTTTTCAGATGATAAACATAAGCATGTTGATGATACTCCATATCGGTGGAGGGTCTGGAATGTTAATTAAACCAGATGTAGTTTATAAAGCTTATAATTCTATAGAAAAGTCAAATGATGCTAAAGTAATTTATTTAACTCCACAAGGTAAAACTTTGAATCAGAAGAAAGTGGAGGAATTAGCAAAAGCTAAACAAATAATTTTATTATGTGGCCATTATGAAGGAATTGATCAAAGAGTTATTGATAAAATAAATCCAGAGGAAATTTCAATTGGTGATTATGTTTTAACTGGTGGAGAGATACCAGCAATGGTATTAATAGATAGTGTTTCAAGATATGTGGACCGGAGTTTTAAGTGAAGGTTCAAATAAAAGTGAATCATTTTCAGATGGACTTTTAGAATATTCTCAATACACTAAACCAGAAGTTTTTGAAGGAATGAAGGTTCCTGAAGTTTTAATTTCTGGTCATCACAAAAACATTGATATTTGGAGAAGACAAAGTTCTTTAGAAAATACATATAATAAAAGACCTGAATTGCTTAAAAAAGCGAAGTTGTCAGAAGAAGACAAAAAATATTTAGAAAAATTTTTAAGAAGCGAGTAGTACAAGGAAAATGAAGGAGTGACCGACAAGACAGTACTTTTGTACGGCGCGGAGGCACGACTGAAATTTGACACAGTAATACGAAGCTATCAAAAATTTTTAAAGAAAGGAATTAAGATGATGGATATCATGAAATCAATCGAACATGAACAATTAAAAAATAAAATTCCAGAATTAAAAGTTGGTGATACTGTAAAAGTTCATGTTAGAATTAAAGAAGGAAATAAGGAAAGAATCCAAGTTTTCGAAGGAATTATTATTAAAAAACAAGGTGGCGGAGTAAACGCTACATTTACAGTAAGAAGAATTTCATATGGTGTAGGAGTTGAAAAAACATTTTTAGTACACTCACCATTATTAGAAAAAGTTGAAGTAGTAAGAGTTGGTAAAGCTAGAAGAGCAAAATTATATTATTTAAGAGACAGAGTTGGAAAATCAGCTAAAACTAAGGAAAAAGTTGGTGCAAGAATTGAAACTTCTGAAATTACAATTAAAGAAGAAGTTGTACCAGGTGAATCTGAAGTAGTTGAAAACGCTGAAACAACTGAAGATATTGCTCCAGTTGTAGAAGAGAAAAAAGAAGAAGTAGTTAATGAAGAAACTACAAATAATGATTCTGAAGCAAAAGTAGAAGAAACTAAAAAAGAAGAAAAAGCTGAAGAAAACAAAGAAGAATAATTATTAAAATTGCCCTTTAAAACTAAAGGGCAATTATTTTTTTCTAAAAAAACTACACAAAAATTTCTTTATATGATATACTTAAAATTGAATTTTTATATATTGAAATAGAAGAAAAGAGGAATTTTAAATGGATAATAAAACCAAAGTTAAAGTTGCTGTTGTAATTGGTATAATAGTTTTAGCAGTTATATTTATATTTATGGTAGTTTTTGTAAAAGGAAATAGAAATTCTAAAAAGAATGATATTCCTACAAGAACTCCAGGAAGTTATTCTCAAAAAAATAATAATACAACAGAAGAACCTGTAAATAATAGTGAAGAAGATGACAAAGATGGTCAAGATGTTGAGAATGAAACTGATAAAGATCAATCAGATGATGGAAATGTTAGTGAAACTTTAACTTTAGATAATGTTACAAGTTTAGGAATTAAAGATAATAATTTAGTAAAAATTAATAATGATATGACTTCTAGCGTAGTTACAAATTTAAAAAATGGTTATACAGATTTTTGCTATGGAGATGAAAAAGCCTATATATCTTATAAAAATGAAGATGGCTCATCATCAATAGTTGAAATTGATTTGTTAAAAAGTGATTATCCTGAAAAAACAATCTTATCTATGGAAAATACTGAAATAAATAGTTTGGAATATTATAGTGGAAAAATATATTTTGTTACTGAAAATGGAAGACTTGTAGAATATAGTATTGATGAAGAAAATACAAATTTTTGGACAGAAGAAAATGAAACAAGTTCTTTTGTAATTGACAAAAATAATAATTGTTTATATTTTTCATATAAGCCAAATGGCGAAAATCCAGGAATTTACTCTTTAGATTTTACATCAAATACTTATACAGAATTAGTTACATTAAATGATTTTGCTGGTGAACTTTTATTAAATGGAGATTCATTAGTAATTGATGCAAAAGAATACCAATCAATATATGTTTATAATAAAAGTTTAGTATCAGTTACAAGAATAGGTTCTGATAATTTAAATTCAACAAGTAAGCAAGTTGACTTTTTTGGTGATTTAATTTTATATACAAATGGAGAAAAAGTTGATATAAAAGATAGTTCAGGAAATAGTTATCAAGACAATTGGTATAATTCGAATGGAGACTTGTTTACTGATATTTCAATGATTTCAAGTAATAATTTGCAAGTTACAAGAGAAGATGGACAAAATAGTGTAATAATTGATTTGACAACCGGAAATATCACAGAGATGGAAGGTTCGCCATATTCAGATGTAGTTATAATAAAATAGAAAAGGATTTTATAAATGAAAAAAATAATAACAAATTCTCGGAGAAGAAACAATGGAAGTTGCAATGAAAATTGCTAAAAACTTAAAAAAAGGCGATGTAATTGTTCTATCACGGAGATTTAGGGTCTGGAAAAACAAAATTTACAGAAGGAATTTTAAAATATTTTGGAAAAGAAAATGAAATTTCAAGTCCTACTTTTACAATAGTAAATGAATATAATTGCGATGATTTAAATATATATCATTTTGATGTTTATAGATTAGAAGATTGTGATGAGTTTTACGCAATAGGCGGAGAAGAATATTTTAATAAAGGAATTTGCCTAATTGAGTGGGGAGAAAAAATTTTAGAAGCTTTACCAAAAAATTATAAAAGAATTTATTTTTCAAGAAATCTTACAGACGAGTCAAGAAGAGAACTTGAATTTGAAAATTTTGAAGAGATTAATATATAAAGGTGTTTTTAAATGAAAATTTTAGCTATTGATACAACATCAGAAATTTGCGGTGTTGCTATATTGGAAGATGAAAATTTAATAATAGAAAATTCAATTAATAATGGGCTTACTCATTCTGAAAATTTAATTCCATTAGTAAAAGAAGCTTTAGAAAAAACAAATCTTTCTTTAAAAGAAATTGATTTAGTTTCTTGCTGTGTAGGACCTCGGTTCATTTACAGGAATAAGAATTGGAGTCGCTAGTTGTAAAGCAATTTGCGAGGCTTTAGGTATTAAAATATCAGAAGTAACATCATTAGAAAGTCTAGCAAAAAATATAAAAAATTCTTGTGAAACAAAAGTCTCTCTAATTGATTGTAGAAATGACCAATGCTATATGGGAATTTTTGATAATGATATTAATTTAAAAGAAGAATATAAAGCTGATGATATCAATAGTTTGATTGAAATTGTTAAAAAATATCATGATATTACTTTTGTAGGAAATGGATCAGAATTACATAAAGATTTGATTTTGAAAAATATAGAAGATGCAAAGTTTGAAGAAAATAATTCTCAAACAGGTTATTCTTGTGGACTTATAGGATTTAAAAAATATAATATTGGTCAGCTTGTTACTCCAGATTCACTTTTGCCAAATTATTTAAGAAAATCTCAAGCTGAGAAAAAGAGGCTTGAAGAATAATGAAAATTTTTGAAATGAATTTAAATGATGTAGAAAAAATCGGAAATATATTACAAAATGAATTTGACGATTTTTGGAATACTAATATTTTAAGAAGCGAAATTTTAAGCGAGAATCATAAATATATTGTAGCAAAATCAGATTCCGGCGAAATTCTAGGATTTGCTGGAATATTAATAAATGTAGATGTAGTTGAAATTATGAATATTGTTGTCAAGAAAAAATATAGAAAACAGGGAATCGGCGAGAGTTTGCTTTTAGAATTAATTGAAATTTCTAAAAAAACAAATTTGGAATATATTAATTTGGAGGTAAATGAATTAAATTTACCTGCGATTAATTTGTATAAAAAGCTAGGATTCTTACAAATTCGGCGTTAGAAAGAAATATTATAATAATGAAAATGATGCAATATTAATGAGTAAAAAATTATAAAAAATATAAGGAAAAATGTTGAAAAATTTTTTTATTTAGTATACAATTCATTTATGATATTATGAAACATTATACATATTAGAAGAAATATATAAAAGTACGGAGGATTAAATTTAATGAGAAAGAGTAATGAACTTGCTCCTAAGGATTTGAAAGATGTTTGTAATCCTAATCAATTTAAATTTGAAACAACAAAAGAATTAGAAGAAACAACAAATCTTATTTTTGGCCAGTCAAGAGCAATTAAAGCGTTAAATTTTGGTTTAGATATTGATATACATGGTTATAACATCTATGTTGAAGGAACATCAGGAATTGGAAAAACTGTATATACAAAAAAGACTTTAGATGAGAGAGCCTCTAAAGTTAAAGCTCCATCTGATTGGTGTTATATTTATAATTTTGATAATCCAAATGAACCTTTAGCTGTTAGTTTTCCGGCTGGTCAAGGTAAAGTTTTTCAAAATACAATGGAGACTTTTGTTAAAGATATTAGAAGAGATATAAAGAAAACATTTAATAATGAAGATTTTGAAAAAGAAAAAAAGGCTATAAAACAAGAGTATGACACTAAAAGAGAAAATCTTCTAGAACAGCTAAATAAAAGAACTATGGTTCAAGGCTATAAAGTTCAAGCTACAGCAAATGGTGTTTATATGATGCCAGTTCTTGACGGAAAACCTCTTGAAGAAGAAGAGTTTGAGGCTTTAGATGAAAACGTAAAAAGAGATTTTGAGGAACGCTCTAGTCTAGTTCAAGATCAAGTTTTAGAAGCTTTGGCTTCAATTAAAGGCTTAGAAAGAGAAGCTGATAAAAAAATTGAAGAATGGCAAGCAAGTATTGCTCATTTAACAATTGATGTTCATATAAATTCAATTAAAGCTAATTATAAGAGAAATAAGAAAATTTCAACATATTTAGATAATATAAAAAATGATATATTAAAAAATATTTCATTATTCTTGGCTCCAGAGCCAGATAATAAAACACCTACTCCTCCAAATCAAAAGCCAGAAGCTGTTTCTCCATGGCTTAATTATAGAGTTAATTTGTTTATTGATAACAGTAAGCTAGAAGGTGCTCCTGTTATTATGGACAACAATTATTTATATAATAATATATTTGGTGGAATTGAATATGAAAATCAATATGGTGCTATAAGGACTGATTTTACTATGTTAAAGCCAGGACTTCTACATCAGGCAAATGGTGGTTATATTGTGTTCCAAGCTCGTGATTTGATGGCAAATCAAGCTTGCTATGAAGGCTTAAAGAGAGTTTTGAGAAATAGACAAATCGGAATTGATACAATTATTGATAATCATCAAACAATGATGCTTGCTTCATTAAAACCAGAGCCAATTCCATTAGATTTAAAAGTAGTATTAATAGGAAGTTCAGATATTTATCATACACTTTTAAATTGTGATCCAGATTTTAGAAAATTATTTAAAATAAAAGTTGAATTTGAAGATGATGCTCCAAAAAGTAGTCAAAATATAGGAAAGCTAGCTAACTTTATTAGAAGTTATTGTATTCAAGAAGAGTTAATAGATCTTGATAAAGAAGCTGTTGCTTGTATTGTTGAGTTTGCTTCAAAAATGGCCGGAGATAAAGAAAAAATTTCAACACATTTCAATTCAATTAATGAAGTTATAGGAGAAGCTGCTACTTGGGCAAAACTTGCAAAATCAAAAATTGTAACAAAAGAATTTGTTGAAAAAGCGTTATCTGAAAGAATCGAAAGAATCAAAAAATATGATGAAAAATATGTGGAAATGGTTCAAGAAGAAACTTTACTTATAGATACTGATGGTTATAGAATAGGACAAATAAATGGTTTAACTGTAATTTCAATTGGAGATTATTCTTTTGGAAAACCAGCAAAGGTTACAGCAAACACATATATGGGAAATCAAGGAATTGTAAATATTGAAAGAGAAGTTGAGATGTCAGGATCATCACATTCAAAAGGTGTTATGATTTTGTCAGGTTATTTGGGACAATTATATGCTCAAGAATTTCCAATTTCATTAACTGCTAGCGTTTGCTTCGAACAGTTATATGGCGGTGTTGATGGAGATAGTGCTTCAAGTACAGAATTATACGCGATTTTATCTAGTTTGTCTGGAATTCCAATTAATCAATCAATCGCTGTAACAGGCTCTGTAAACCAGAAGGGCGAAATTCAGCCAATTGGTGGTGTTAATGAAAAAATCGAAGGATTTTATCAAATTTGCAATTTAAGAGGATTAAATGGCGAACATGGTGTAATTATTCCAATTCAAAACGTTAGAAACCTTCATTTGTCAGACGAAATAATAGAAAGCGTTAGAAAAGGAAAATTCCATATTTACGCTATATCTACAATTGATGAGGGAATCGAGATTTTAACTGGTGTTCCAGCCGGCGTTAAAAATAAAAACGGAAAATTCCCATTAGGAACTATAAATTATTTAGCTGAAGAAAAATTAAGAAAATATTACGAAATTGCTTCAAGTAAAGGAAACAAATAGTTTTAGAGGTATATGGTTTTCATATACCTTTTATAAACTTTTTAAAGGAGAGTTTTAATGAAAGAATTTGAAAGTGTTCAAATGAATGAAAATAATCCTAAATGGAAAAACGCGATTTCAAGACAAGAAAAATTATATACTCCAAGATATGGTACAGATACTATGAGGAGTGATTTTGATAGAGATTATACTAGAATTATAAATTGTAATGCTTACAGGAGATTAAAGGGAAAGACTCAGGTATTTTTTGCACCAGATAATGATCATGTTTGTACAAGGCTAGAGCACGTTAATCTTGTCGAATCTATAAGTTACACTATTGCAAATTATTTAGGATTAAATGTTGAACTTACTAAAGCTATGAGTGTTGGTCATGATTTAGGTCATACTCCTTTTGGGCATCAAGGTGAAAAAATATTAAGCGATATTGCTATAAGAGAAGGATTAGATAAATTTTGGCACGGAAGAAATGGACTAGAACTAGTTGATAAATATGAACTTTTGAAGGATAGTGAAGGGAAAAAGAGAAATTTAAGTTTAACATATTCTGTTAGAGATGGGATAATTTCTCATTGTGGAAGCTTTGATTCTAACGGCTTAAAACCAAGAGATGAATTTATAGATTTAGAAAAAGATTTTACATTGCCTTCAAAATATACTCCTTACACTTGGGAGGCTTGCGTTGTAAAGATTGCTGATAATATTTCATATATAGGAAGAGATATTGAAGATAGCTTAACACAAGGAATTTTAAAAGATAGAGATGTTGAAAAATTAGATGAATTAATAGAAGAGATTAAGATTATAAATAATACAAATATTATAAATTATTTTGTTGTTGATCTTTGTAAAAATAGTAATGTGGAAGATGGTTTGAAGTTTTCGAAAAAAGCTCTTGAAACAATGAATAGTTTAATTGAGTTTAATAATCAAAGAATTTATAAACATGAAATTTTAAAACCAATGGTTAGATATTGTACACTTTTTATGAATGAGTTATTTTCTATTTTGAAAAAAGCTTATGATGGTGAAAATACTATGAAAAATTTAAGAAAGATGAAAAAATTTTATCCAGAACTAATAGATGAGTTTATTGGCTGGATTAGTAATTTTTCCGAAATAACTGAAAGAGACTCAGAAAAATATTCTAATAAGATAATTTTTGATGTTTCAAATGAAAAAGATTATTCAAAAGCAATTATTACATATTTGTCAGGAATGACTGATAAATATATTGTTAAAATGTATAATTCACTTATATCAATATTATAGAAAGGATTTTTATGAAGAGGCCCATAATAGGAATTGTTGGAAGAGAAAATATTTCTAAATTGGAAAATAGACCGATATACTCAGTAGATGATAATTATGTTAGAGCTGTGGAAAAGTCTCGGTGGAATCCCATTTTTAATATTGCCAACAGAAATTTCAAATTCACAAAATGATTTGATAAATATTATAAAAACATGTGATGGAATTATAATTCCGGGAGGATTGAGAATTTTAGAATTTGATAAATTTATTGCTAAATATTCAATTGATAATGATGTTCCTGTTTTGGGAATCTGTCTTGGTATGCAAATTTTAGCTTGCACCGACTGTGAAAATGAAATAATTATTGATAAAATTTGTGGTGATTTAGAAAACAGTTATCACAAGAGCGAAGATGAATTTGTTCATAAAGTAAAAATTGATAAAAATAGTTACTTATATAATATAGTAGGTTCTGAAAAATTTTTAGTAAATAGTAGGCACAGATGTAAAATTTTAAAAACTAACAAATTTGATGTTGTTGGAATTTCTTGTGATGATGGAATAATAGAGGCAATAGAAAGAAAAGATAAAAAGTTTGCAATCGGCGTCCAGTGGCACCCTGAGATGATTTTTGACAAGAGTTTAGAAGCAAGAAAATTATTTGAAAATTTTATAAAAAAATGTGAATAAAAAATATTTTAAAAAATTTCAAAAAAATCGTTGACAAATGAAAATGTACGTAGTATAATAAATCTCGTTCCGAGCATTTCGGAAAGAGATTTTTGAAT
>CANPWV010000028.1 GCA_947585105.1 uncultured Clostridia bacterium | reverse complement strand
CACTATTATCTTGTCTTAACTGAACAACTGAATAAGGTCTTTTTCCAGTTCTTTTATCCGTAAATCCAACAGGTTTTAATGGTCCAAATCTTAAAGTATCTTTTCCCCTTTTTCCCATAACTTCTATTGGCATACAACCTTCAAATATTTCACCTTTTTCAAAATCGTGAAGAATTACAGTTTCAGCCTTTACAAGTTCATCTACAAATTTTTCATATTCTTCTTTATTCATTGGAAGATTTATATAACTTTTTTCTTGATTTTCTATTCTTTTTAGCCATTCTTTAAAAGGCTCATCTAAAGCTCTTTCTTCTTCATATCTATTTCCATAAAAAGCAATATTCATATCAATAGAATCTTTTTCAATAATTGGAGCCTCAGCATCATAAAAATATAATTCTTCTTCACCAATTTTATCTAAAATCTCTTTTGAAAAATCTTCTGAAGTAAGCGGTCCCGTAGCAATTATCACAATTCCTTCTTTTGGAATTTTTGTTATTTCTTCATGGATTACTTCAATATTTTCGTTTTCTTCTATAAGCTTAGTAATTTTTTGGGAAAACTTATCTCTATCTACCGCAAGCGCCTGTCCGCGCAGGAACTTTAGTTTCATCTGCAACTTTTATAAGCTCACTTCCCAATATTCTTAGTTCTTCTTTTAAAAGACCACAAGCATTTGTTAATAAATCTGATTTAAATGAATTTGAGCAAACTATCTCAGCGAAATTTTTATTTGAATGAGCCGGTGAAAATTTCACTGGCTTCATCTCATATAATTTTACTTTTATTCCTCTTTTAGCAATTTGAAGACTAGCTTCTGAACCAGCCAACCCTCCGCCAATTACTGTAATATAATCTACCATATTTTTTAAAAATCCTTGTTTATTTCTTTTTAGTAGTCTTTTTTGTAGTGGCTTTCTTTTCAGTTGTTTTCTTAGCTACTTTCTTCTTTGTAGCTGGCTTTTTAGCCACTTTTGAAGTTTCTGATTTAACAGAATTTGGATCAAATTTTTCTCCAACTTGTGGCGCGTTCCAAGAAATATAACTACATCCTTGACCTACACCAGTATTATTTTCGCAAATATAATATTTTTTTCCAGCTTTTGATTTTCTAACTTGAACTTTTCCTCCACAAACTGGGCATGGATTTTTAGCGTATTCATTCAAAGGCTTAGCGTTCTTACATTCAGGGTAACCGTGGGCAAGCCAAAAATTTTCCAAATCTTCCATATTTTATAACCATCATTCTACCACATTTATCACATGGAACATCTGTAACTTCATCTTCTACTTTTACTCTTTCACTTTCTTCATCAGCTTTTTTCAAAGAAACTGAAAATGGTCCATAAAACTCTTTCATAAGTTCTCTCCAGTTTTCTTTTCCGCTCAGCTACTTTATCAAATTCCTCTTCAATTTTTGCTGTAAATTCATAATCAATAATATCAGGGAAATTTGTTACCAAATATTTATTAACACTTTTTCCAAGCTCTGTTGGAAACAAATTCTTTTTATCTTTTTCAATATAACGTCTAGCTAAAATAGTTGTTATTGTAGGAGCGTAAGTAGATGGTCTACCTATTCCCTTTTCTTCTAAAGCTTTTACTAAACTAGCCTCTGTATATCTTGGAGGTGGTTCTGTAAAGCTTTGCTTTCCTTTTAAATCTTCTTTTTCAACTTCTTCGCCTTCTTTTAAAGGAGGAATTTTTGTAAATTCTTCATCTTTTGAATTATCTTCTCCTTCAACATATAAAGCCATAAATCCAGGAAATCTCAAAGTTTGTCCATTTGCTCTAAAATTATAATCATTTCCATCTATATTTACTTGAAGTGTATCATAAACAGCGTTTGCCATTTGGCTAGCAATAAATCTATTATAAATTAATCTATATAATTTATATTGATCAGGTGTTAAGCTATTTTTAACCATTTCTGGATCAATCTCGATATGAGCTGGTCTTATAGCTTCGTGAGCATCTTGAGCGTCTCCCTTTGTTTTATAATATCTATTTTCATAGAAATTTTCACCAAATTTTTGAGTTACAATTTTTTTTGCCACACTTCTAGCTTCTTCCGCAATTCTAGTTGAGTCTGTTCTCATATATGTTATTAAACCAGTATGACCTTGTCCTGGAAGGTTTACGCCTTCATATAACATCTGAGCAACTTGCATAGTTTTTTTGATAGGAAAATTAAGTTTTCTTGAAGCCTCTTGTTGCATTGTACTTGTAGTAAATGGTGGCGCTGGGCTTCTTTTCTTTTCGCCTTTTTTAACTTCTTTTACAATATATTTTGCGCCTTCCAAATCATTTAAAACTTTGTCAACTTCTTCTTTTGTATGAAGTTCCATTTTCTTTCCAGATTTTCCAATGAATTTTGCTTCAAACTGAGTTTTTGTAGCAAAATCTGAAGCAGTAAGTGTTATATTCCAATATTCTTCTGGAACAAAATTTGTAATTTCTTCTTCTCTTTCAACAATAAGTCTTACAGCTACAGATTGAACACGTCCAGCTGATAAGCCTTTTCCAACTTTTCTCCATAAAACAGGGCTTATTTTATAGCCAACTATTCTGTCCATTACACGTCTAGCTTGTTGAGCATCTGTAAGATTTAAATCTATTGTTCTTGGATTTTCAATTCCATTTTGAACCGCGTTTTTTGTTATCTCATTAAATGTAACTCTAGATACTGTTTTTGGGTCCAAGCCTAAAATATAGGCTAGATGCCAAGCAATAGCTTCTCCTTCACGGTCAGGGTCAGTAGCAAGATACACTTGCTTTGCTTCACTAGCATCTTTTTTCAAAGAGTTTATTAATGTTCCCTTTCCTCTAATATTTATATATTCAGGTTCAAAGCCATGTTCTATATCTACACCTAATTTTGATTTTGGCAAATCTCTAATATGTCCCATTGAAGCAACAACTTTACTATTTCCACCTAGGAACTTTTTTATTGTATTAGCCTTTGCCGGAGATTCAACGATTACAAGTTTATCTATCATATTATTTAGTATGAGTAAATCTCATATTCTCCTTTCGTAATTTTTTTTAATAATCTATTGCTTAAGTATTTTAATCTAATTACTCAAAAAAATCAAGACATTATTTTCTTAATTTCTTGATATATTTTTTCTTGGGCATCATTTACCGCTAGTTTCTCAGCGTTTTTACCCATTTCATTTAATAAAACTTTATCACCAATTAATTTATCTATCATCTCGCTTAAATTTTGATAATTAACTCTATCATTTAAAATCATTTCAGCAGCATTAATATTTTTTAAAACAAGAGCGTTATCTTCTTGGCGATTAGCCATTTTACTAGGAAGTGGAATAAAAATGGCTGGCTTTCCAACAATTGAAATTTCAGTTACGGTCATTGCGCCACTTCTACAAATAACTAAATCAGAGACATTTAACATTTCATCCATATTATAAATATATGGCAAAATTTTAGTGTTTTTCAAATTATTTATATTTATTCCTATATTTTCAAAATCATTTTTTATAATGTCAAATTGCTTTGGACCAGTAGCCCAAACAATCTGATATTTCTTGTTTAATCCATTTTTAATAAGATCAAACACGCTTTCATTTATTTTTTGAGCACCTTGACTTCCGCCAAAAACAAGAACTACTGGCAAATCACTATTCATTCCAATATTTCCTAAAATTCTATTTTTTTCAGTATATGTAATATTAAGTTTTTTTACCTTTGTTGGTGTTCCTGTAACAACAACATTATCTTTATATTCTAAGTTATTCTTTGTATCTTCAAATCCAACTAAAACTCTAGTTACCTTTTTAGAAAACATCTTTACACTTCTTCCTGGGTAACTATTGCTTTCATGTAAAACAGTTGGGATTCCCATTTTTGTAGCAACTTTAAAAACCGGAACACAAATATAACCACCTGTTCCGATAACTAAATCAGGCTTAAATTCTTCAAAAAATTCTCTAACATCTTTAGAACTTTTAAATGTTCTAATTATATTTTTCAAATTTTTAATTGAAATTTCTTTTTGAAATCCATAAGCCTCAATAGTTTTTAAAGAATATCCAGCTCTAGGAACTAAATCATTTTCTAGTCCTCTATTTGTTCCAATAAAAACAATCTCAGAGCCAGGTTCTTCTTTTCTTATTTTGTTAGCAATCGCTATAGCTGGATTTATGTGTCCTCCAGTTCCAGCAGCTGATACAACAACTTTCATAAACATCCCTCTTTATTTTTCTTTCAGTTTTGAACTTCTTGAAATATTTAATAAAATTCCAACTGACAGTAAATTTACTATAATCGCGGTTCCACCATAACTGAAAAATGGTAATTCCATACCAGTTACAGGCATTGTATTTGTAACAACGGCAATATTTATTATTGCTTGAAGACCAATCATTGAGACGATTCCAATTGCTAATAAACTTCCAAAAGTATCACGCGCGTTCATTGCAATTAAAATTCCTCTCCATACAAAAACTATGAAAAGTATAATTACCGCTAAACAGCCAACATATCCTAATTCTTCAGCTAAAACAGCAAAAATGAAATCATTTTGTGGCTCTGGTAAATACAAATATTTTTGTTTACTCTGACCAAGTCCAGATCCAAATAATCCTCCTGAGCCTATAGCGTACAAACTTTGTACAATTTGCCATCCATCTCCTGTTATATCATTCCATGGATTAAGCCATGTCTGGATTCTTGTCATTCTAAAAGAACCATTTCCGCCTGTACTTTTTTTACTAATATATATTCCAAAAAAGCCTAAAGCGATTGTTCCTAGAAGAATTAAATGGCTTACTCTTATTCCCGCAACAAGCATTTGAATTAAAGTTACAGCGCAAATTATAAATGTAGCGCTAAAATGGTTTTGGAAAACATATATTGCTATAATAATAGGAACTAACGCCAAAAGTGGAAGCATTACTCCTTTAAACAAACTCTTTATTTTTCCTTCTTCTTTTATCTTTGTAAGAAGACTTGCAAAAAATATAATTAACGCAAGTTTTGCAAGTTCTGATGGCTGAAAGTTAAATCCCGCAATATTTATCCATCTTTTCGCACCACCAGATTCCATACCAAAAACTTTAACCGCAAATAACAGTATTACAATAACACCATATATAAGACCAGCAAATCGTTTATATATTTTATAATCAATTCTTGAAAGAGCTATCATTCCGACTAAACCGATAATCGCTGAAATTAATTGTTTCTTGAAATATCTATAACTATCTCCAGATTCTGCAAGTGATGTAGCACTACTTGCAGATAAAACCATAATTAATCCCAAAGCCAAAAGCATAATGACTACAATCCAGATAACATAGTCATTTGAGCCTTTTGTAAATAGCCCTGTTCCTTTCTTACTTTTCTTCTTTGCCATTTTTTCATTCCTTTCTTAATTTTGGCAAATTTATTTAACAAGCTAAAATTCCTATAATTGAAAAAATCAATGTAATAGCTGAAAACACGCAAACCACTTTATTTTCTCTCCAGCCTGATAATTCAAAATGATGATGAAGTGGAGCCATTTTAAACAATAGCTTTCCTCTGAAAAATCCTGATAAAACTTGTAAAATAACAGATAAAGTTTCAATTATTGGAATAATTGCTACAATTAACAATATCAAAGGATTTCTCATAACAATTGCCATACTAGATACAACACCTCCTAAAAGAAGTGAGCCTGTATCTCCCATCATTACCTTTGCTTTATGGAAATTGTAAATCAAAAATCCACAAATTGAGCCAATAACAATAATTCCAAAAGTTGAAACTCCTATTAAATTACATTTATAAGAAATTACAGATAAAGCTCCAACTATAATTGATGTAACACTTCCAGCTAATCCATCAACTCCATCTGTTAAGTTTATAGCGTTTGTTGTACCTAACATTACTAAAATCATTAAAATTATATAAACCCATCTTGGCAAATTCCAGATTATCTCTGTAAAAGGAACTTTTATTCCAGTTCCAAGATTTGTGTAATTTGTTAAATAAACTAAAAATATACTAGAAATAACAAGTTGACCTAATAATTTTAATTTTGGGCTTAACCCATCTGTATTTTTAAGAACTACTTTTTTGAAGTCATCTATAAATCCAATTAATCCAAAACCTATTGAAGCAAGCGCAATAGGTAGAATTTCCAATCTTGTTTTTGAGTTTACAATACATTCGATTGATACAAAAACTATAATTGAAATAATCATCATAATTCCACCCATTGTAGGTGTTCCTTGTTTTTTCAAATGGCTTCTTGGTCCATCTAATCTTTCACTTTGACCAACTTTTAATTTTTTCAAAATTGGAATTATAAATCTTCCAATAATTGTCGTAAATATAAACGACGCAAGTAATATTAATATAAGCTTTAAAATATTTTTTGATAACATAAACTTCCACCCTTAAAAGATTCTATTTTTTTGTTTCTTCTAATATTTCTTTGATTATTTCTCTTTCATCAAATGGTATTTTTTCTTTGT
The DNA here is from genome assembly GCA_947585105.1 of uncultured Clostridia bacterium. GTDB lineage: Bacteria > Bacillota > Clostridia > TANB77 > CAG-508 > Scatovivens. The sequence continues at coordinate 11,562 of CANPWV010000028.1, read as the reverse complement.
TTATCTCTTGATATTTTTCATGGCCTTTTCCGCAAACAACGACCATATCTCTTTTATTCATCATTTTTATAGCAGTTCTTATTGCTTCTTTTCTATCAACTATAATATCATATTTTCCTTTTGTTTTAGATATTCCAGCTTCTATTTCTTTTATAATTTCTTCTGGCTTTTCTGTTCTAGGATTATCTGTAGTTACAATAGAAAAATCAGCCAATTTTCCAGCAACTTCTCCCATTAATGGTCTTTTTTCTCTATCTCTATCTCCGCCACATCCAAATACACAAATCACTTTTCCTTTTGTATATGTTTTTACAGCTTTTAAAATATTTGACAAACTATCAGCAGTATGAGCGTAATCAATCATTACAGGAAATTCCTCATTATTGCTAACAAGCTCACTTCTTCCTGGAGCAGTTATATTTAGTAGCGCATCTTTAATTGTTTCAGTATCTACTCCTAATTCTTGAGCTACACTAATTGCAGCTAGGCTATTATAAACACTAAATCTTCCAGGAATATTTACTTTTATTCTTTCATTTTTTGTTCCAATTTTTAATTTATAATCAACACTAACATTTGTAATTGTAACATCTTTAGCCAATAAATCACAAGTATTATCAATTCCGTAAGTTTTAAACTTACATTTTGGAGAATCTTTTTGAACTAGCCAAGCTTTGAAATCATCGGCGTTTATAAAGCCTTTTGAACACATCAAAAATAGTTTTTCTTTTGCTTTAAAATAATCTTCCATATTTGGATGTTCTTTTTCACTAATATGATCTCCACTAAAATTAGTAAATACACCAATATCAAAATATGAACCTAAAACTCTATTTAATTTTAAACTTTGAGAAGAAACTTCCATTACTACAACATCACATTTTTCTTTTGCCATTTCATAAAACATTCTCTGAAGCTCAATACTTCCAGGTGTTGTACGACTACTTTCTCCTAAAGATTTATCACCTATATAATTTTCTATTGTTCCTATTAAACCAACTTTTTTTCCAGCTTTTTCTAAAATTGATTTAATCATATATGTTGTTGTTGTCTTTCCTTTTGTTCCAGTTACACCAACTAATGTAAATTTTTTTGATGGATTTCCATAAAAATTACAAGCGCAAATCGCAAGCGCAATTCTAGAATCTTGAACGATTACAGCTGTTACTGTATCTGGAATTTTAACCTTTTTCAAATCAGCGTTCATATCCACAATTACAGCAACCGCACCATTTTCAATTGCTTCTTTTACAAAGTCATGACCATCAAAATCATAACCTTTTATCGCTACAAATAGACCTCCAGGCTTAACATTTTTTGAATTATCTTCAATTGAAGATATATCAATTTCTATGTTTCCCTTTGATTTGTAGTTCTCGATACCATTTAAAATCTTATTTAATTGCATTATAGATTCCTCCAAACGAAATATTTTTTCAACGTTATTATATATTAAAACAAAAAAACTGTCTACTATTATTTTTAATAAATTTTATTGTAACAAATTTATTTTTATTACAAAAACATTTGAATTTTCACAAAAAATAACTAGAAATTAGATTTAGGCTAATTTCTAGTTATAATTTTATTTGAAAACTATTTTTGAATTCCAGTATTTATATCTCTTTCTTGATTTAAGATTTCATAAAAGACTTCCATTGCTTTATCATATTCTTCTTGAGAAAAACCAAATCCAGCCATTCCAAGCTCTTGACCAGCGATCTCTCTTCCTAGAAGTCCTAACTTTTTAGCTCTCTTAGCTTGTTCTTCTGTAAGCTTTTGATTTTTTCGATATCCTCTATCTACATTTCTCAAATAATTTACTTTTCTACCGCCAACAATAATTAGGATCTAAATTATATTTATCAATTGTTTCATAAATATTAGCAAAAGGAAATTGTAAGTCTATATCTTCTAAAGTTATATAACTTTGCTTTTTAATTTCATTATCATATTTTGTTATTTTTAAGTGAGAAACATCAATTCCGTCACTAGATAACATTTCAGAAATCTCTAATAATTCGTCTATTTTTGATTTTGGCTTTGGTTTTTCTATCTTTGGTGGTCTTTCTTTTTTCTTTCTTCCTCTTTTTTTCGGAATTTTTGGTTCTTTAACTTTCTTTTCTTTTAAAGAAACTTTCTTAACTTGTTTTTCTCTTTTTCTACGAAGAATTCCTAATTCTTCTAGTTTTTCAACTTCTTCATCTGTTAATGAATTATCATTTTTTAACTTTGTTCTAATTTGAAAAACATTTGAACCAATATTAAAATCAGGATTCATATCATTTTCTTCAATTATTTTTTCTATTCCTGGCCAATTAATTTCTTTTAATTTGAATTTTATAGCTTTTCCATCTTCAATCTTTGACCATTGAATTTTAGGAAGATCTACTCCATTTTCGCTTAATATTGTTAAATACTGAATTGCAATATCTTCATAATAAACTTCCTTTGGCTTGTATTTTCTGTCATTTTCATTTAGTTTAAGCTTTTTATAAATTTCTCTTTCTAATGTCATTAATTATCACCTCTTAATTCTTTATTTTTTTCTTCTTCTACTAATCTACCTAATTCTTGATCTAATTTATCACAAGTATCAACTGGCGTTCCAAATCCACCTTTTCCAATATATTTTTTTGATATATTTCTTTTCAAAATTCTTAAATCTTCAACTTTTCTTTTTTCCTCTTCTGTTAAATTGCGACGTTTAGATCCGCTATAAAGAGCTCTTATATAATTAACACTTGAGCAAATTGGAAAATCAGGATCTAAATTATACTCTTCTATTATTCTATTAATATCTACTCCTTCTTGATGTAGCTCTCCTAGAGTATAATATCTACTTTTTTCACCTTTTGATGTTTGTAATTTACAAATTGAAAAATCAAATCCATTTTCATTTAAAATCTCTATATATCTGAAAGCTTCGTCTACTTTTACACTTTGTTTACCTTTTGCAACTTTTGGACTTAAAATTCCTAATTCTTTTATTTTTGTTTCTTCTTCTTTTGAAATATAACCTTTTGCAACTCCATTATAAATTGCCCTTAATGAACTAATTTTTCTACATAATGGAAAATTAGGATCTAGCCTATTTTCTTCAATTATTTTATTTAAATCTAATCCTTCTTGATTTACCTCTTTAAGTAAATAAAATTTTACCTTTCCATCTACAAATTCAGATAATTTCAAATTAGAAAAATCAAATCCATTTTCTTTTAAAACTTTGCAATATTCTAATAATTCAGTCGTTGGAGTTTCTCTCATTAACCCCATTTCTTCTATTGCTCTTTTATCTTCTTCTGAAAAAAAGTCTTTTTCAGAATATTTATCTCTTAAATATAAAATTTTAGCACCAATTGGAAAATTAGGATCTAAATTATTTTCTCTAATTATTTTATTAATGTCTATTCCTATTTGTTTTATATCTTTAAGCAAAATTTTTCTTCCTTTTACAGACATATCTAAAAATCTAAAATCTACTCCATTATCTTTTAATATTTTTAAATATCTTGCAACTTGATGTATAGTAGATTCTATTGGAGAATAAGCTATCTCTAGTCTCTCGGCTTCTTTTCTTTGTCTAATTATTAACTGATGTTCTTTATAATATCTTCTTAATTTTTCAATTCTTCTACCAATTTTATATTCTGGATCTAGATTATTTTCTTCTATTATTTTTTCAATATCAATTCCATCTTGATTTATATCTCTTAATAGAAAATAATAATATCTTCTTGTTTCTCCATGAACTATTCTTGATAATTGTATTTTTGTTAAGTCAACACCATTAGCTTTTAAAATCCTACAATATTCTAGCAATTCATCCATTAAACCTATAATATCTTCTTTTTCCATAAATTTCACCTTTCAATTTAAAATTTTACTGAATTGCCATATTTCTTAAGTTTTTCTAATTCGTTTTTTCTTCTTTCCTCTTCTTGATTTTTAATAATTATTTCTTTTTGTTTTGGTGTTGCTAAATAATCTCTAAACAAATTAAATAAAATTGCTCTTGTTTCTAATAAAAGATGTTGTTCTCTTAAATCAACATTTTCATCAAAAGCAAATTCATAATCTAAGTTTCTATTGTTTTTTATCGCCATAATCACATCTACAGGAATTTTGTATAAATCTTCTTTATTTAAGCAACTTAATATCTCGTAAACCTCTGTAAAAGCGTTACTATATATATTCATAATTTAATACCTTTCTCATATTTACATAATACATTTACTATTATATCATATTTTTAAAGTTTTTGCAAGAAAAAAGCTTTTTGGAATTTTCCAAAAAGCCTTTATTTTGATTTTTACTAATCTTCAACTTTTTTAAACATATCTTTTCCAACTCCGCACATTGGGCAAACCCAGTCAACTGGTAGGTCTTCGAATTTTACACCTTCAACTTCTTCGTCATAGATGTAACCACAAACTGTACACTCGTATTTGTTCATAATTTTTCCCTCCTTTATAAAATATTTTTAGCTAATTCTGTAATTTGTTTTATATTTTCTTCTGTCATTCTTGTTTTTACTGTAACTACTGGTTCTACAATTGTTATATCTTTCATTTCCCCTAAAAGTTCTTTTACTAGTTTTCCAGCCATTGGAGCCCATGAGCCATTTTCAATAATTCCAACTTTTCTATTTTGGAAATTTTTATGTTTTAAATGTCTTAAAAATTTCTCTGTTGTTGGGAATAATCCAGCATCATAAGTAGGTGTAGCAATAATCATTTTATCATATCTAAAAGAATCTTCTATAACTTCAGCCATATCACTTCTAGATAAATCGCTTACAACAATTTTTTGATCTGTCATTTCTTTTAAAATTTCTTCTAATTTTTCTACTACTTTTTTTGTATTTCCATGTATTGAATTATAAGCAATTAAAATTCCATTATCTTCTGGAGTATAGCTACTCCAAGTATTATATTTATCAATATAATAGCCTAAATTTTCAGTTAATATTGGTCCATGTAAAGGACAAATCATTTTAATATCTAAATTGCTAGCTTTTTTCAAAATTGCTTGAACTTGAACTCCATATTTTCCAACAATATTAAAGTAATATCTTCTAGCCTCACAAGCCCAATCTTCATCTGTATCTAGGCTTCCAAATTTTCCAAAACCATCAGCTGAAAACAAAACTTTTTCAGTTTTCTCATAAGTAAACATTACTTCAGGCCAATGAACCATTGGTGCCATAATGAAATTTAATTTATGTTTTCCTAAATCGATTTCGTCTCCTTCTTTTACAACAACTAATTTATCAGATAAATCTACATCTAAAAATTGTGGCAACATATTTTTAGCTCTTTCGCTTAATATAATTTTTATATTAGGATATTTTTCTGAAATCAATTTAATTCCAGCTGAGTGATCTGGCTCTAAATGAGAAACAACAAGATATTCAGGAGTTGTTCCATCTAAAGCTTTTTCTAGATTTTCTTCCCATTCTACAATTGCTCTTTTATCAACAGTATCCATTATAGTAGTTTTTTCGTCTAATATAACATAAGAGTTATATGAAACACCGTTTGGAATCACATATTGACTTTCAAATAAATCTAAAGTCTTGTCATTTACACCAATATATTTAATATCATTTGAATTTATGTTCATGTTTTTCTCCTCCATCACAATTTTAGTTATAACTTTCTCAAAACTATTTTAATATATTTTGATTTAACACAACTGTACTATATAAAAATAACACATCTTGATTTGTAAAGTCAATATATTGATCTAAAATTTTGCTTGACATATATCTAATATCAACTAATGTTATTTTCTTGTAGTTGCTTACAAGAAGCGGAGCCAAGCTACTTCCAAACGAATCTCTAAACAATATCAATTCTTTATCTGTAGTCGAATTTGGGTTTGTAATAGTAATTATAGGAGTAGCTCCTGATAAGAAAACATCATATTTATCAGAAGTTCTAGGTGTTACATAAACTCTACTAGTTTGTCTTGTTTCATAATTATATGTAGCACATTTCATTAATTCAGAATTTACTAAAACATTTAATTTATCTGGAGCAACGCTAATTCCTAATTGACCATAATATGTTCCATAAAAATCACCTAAATCTTGAATAGTATAGTTGTCTTCAACATCTTCCAAATTCATTTCTTCTCTTAAAGTTTTTACAACTTGATTTAAATTTTCTTGTTTCCAGTGTAAATCTGTTTTATAATAATTGTCTAAACTTAAATCATCCCAAATATCAATATATTCTAGTCCTTGTAGGTTTTCGCCTATAATTTGCTTTAATTTTTCATAATCCATTTTCAAATGGTCATCATTTTCTAAATAATAATTCTTGTCTGGAATTATAGAATAATAAACATTCATATCTTTTAAATAAGTATCATAAACATATTTTATTTTTTTTGAAGATTCTTCAATATTTTTATCTTTTAATTCATAGTCCATTTTGTAAATTGAACCATCTTTTACAAAAAGCTCATTATTATCTTTTTGATTAAATACATTCAAACTCCAAAAAGTTTTAAAACTTCTTAACTCTTCTCTTCCAACAAATTGGTCAGAAAAATATTTTTCAAGATCTCCTGATAAATCTCCACTTTTTATACTATCTAATGTGATTTCAGGAAAGCTTGCTAATTTTCTTCTTTCAGAGTTTGATATTTCTTTATCTTTTGTAACAACATTTATAAGAAAAACTATTACAAGAATAGCTATAAAGCTTAATGTTACAACGACATCTTTAACTCTATCTTTCATGTTTCCTCCTAAAATCTAAAATATAAAAATGGATTAAACGAACCATCTATAATGTAGCTTGTTGAAATTACAATTACAAATAGTAAAAATATTGGTTCTAAAATGTTTATAAATTTATGGATTTTTTCACTATTTAAAAGTTTTTTCATTATAGGTGTCATTCCAATTATTCCAATTATTAAAACTACCAAATAACTTTTTAAATAATATAAGCTTTCACTTGATACAAGTGGTATTCCGCCTATTCCAAATAATCCGCCTATATTTTTAAATATTTCTTTTGAAGTTTCTCCGTTAAATATAATAAAACTAATTATTACAATAATTAATACATAAGCTCTTTTTATTATACTTGGAAGTTTTTCTAAAATCTTGTTTAAAAATATTTTTTCGATTAATAAAATTATTCCAAAATATAATCCCCAAATGACGAAGTTCCAAGATGCGCCGTGCCATAGACCCGTCAAAATCCAAACAACTAAAATATTTCTTATCCATTTTATTTTACTTACTCTATTTCCGCCGAAGTGGAATATATATGTAATCTCTAAACCAACTGCTAAGTGAGATGTGCCATCTTCTCCAGAAATCTGTTATTGATTTTGCAATATATGGATAATTGAAATTCTCTAAAAATTCAAATCCAAACATTTTTCCAAGTCCAATCGCCATGTCTGAATAGCCTGAAAAATCAAAGTAAATTTGTAGTGTTATTGAAATTCCATAAATCCAGTAATATAAAACACTTGGATTAGAACTTGCTAAAAATTTATTAGCAAGCTCACCCAAAACATTTGCTATTAAAACCTTTTTTCCAAGACCTATTACAAATCTTCTGACACCATTTGAGAACTTTTCTATTGTATGTGTTCTATTTTCTAATTGCTCCTCAATCGTAGTATATCTAACTATTGGGCCTGCTATTAATTGAGGAAAAAGTGAAATATAAGTAGCAAGTTTTAAAATGTTTTTTTGAACTTTTGCTTGTCCCCTATAAACATCTACTAAATAGCTAATCATCTGAAATGTGTAGAAAGATATTCCTATTGGCAATACAACATATATAAAATCAATTTTATTTTTTAACCATAAATTAATATTTTGAATTATAAAATTTGTATACTTGAAATATACTAAGATTCCAACACTCACAATAATTGAAAGCGTCAAAAATAATTTTGAATGTTTCTTATATTTATCTATTAAAAGTCCAAAAATATATGTAGTAATTATTGAAAACACCATCAAAACTACATATACAGATTCCCCAAAAAAGTAAAATATAAGTGATGATGATAGTAACACCAAATTTTTAAACTTTTTTGGAGCAATATAATAAACAAACAAAACTATTGGTAAAAAGTAAAACAAAAAAGTTAAACTTGAAAATATCATTTTTTCTCCCCATTTATAATAAATCGCCGGCAAAAATTACCGACGATTTTTTATTTATTTTATTCAGTTACACTATTTGTAACATTTGAATCAACTGGATGTTCATCACCTTCAGTAAATTCTGAATCTATTTCGTTTCCATATACATATAAATCTTCGCCTGATTCTTCAGTATCTTCTGGAATTTCAAAACCAGGAAACATCATATCAGGTGGAAGCTCTTCTTCTTCAACATCTTTACTATATTCTTTTCCAACTGAACCAGCAATTTCTTTGAAACCTTTATAGATTTTATCAGTATTTTCTTTATCAGTCATAATTAAGCAAACGACATCTCCACTAGAAGTTACGCAAACTTTATCAGCTGAAACACAAATCCATTTTCTAGGATTAATATTTTCAAATATATCTTTTGCAACTTTATTTGAATTAACTCCTGATTTTACTTTTCCTAAAACAAATGAATATGGTTGAGATGATGTTAGTGGCTCTGATACAACTAAATATTCAAAATCATCTCCATTTTCTAAACCTGTAACTGATGAAACCATTGTATCGTCAGAAACATCTATTGTCATTGTATCTACCATAAGTTTTGGCTTTCCAACTTTTTCGTAAACATCTTCTATCAAGTCTTTTAAATCTTCAGAAGATTCAATTTTTAATGAAGATTTTTCTTTTGCGTTCTTGTTTACCATTACTATTGCAACAATAGCTCCAGCAATTATAGCAATAATTACTAAAACTATAATTATTTTTCCCCAATTTTTCATACTCTTTTTTCCTTTCTATTTTTATTTCGTATCTTAAATACTAAAACAATATTATATTATATATTAAATATTGTCAATTAAATTTTAAATTATTTTGACTATATTATAAATTTGTGATATAATGAATCGGTAGACATAATTTTTTACGTTTTGAAAGGAGACTTAATTATGAAGAAACGGTTTATATGTCTAATTCTGGCAATTGTCGTCATTATGTCGTCCTCTACTATGACTATAGTGGAAGCTACTAACGACGGCTCTAATCATTCACAAACAGACAATACGGCCCAAACGGAGAATACAACAGATACTGACGAAATCGATGTTGAAATCGTCGATGAAGTTGTTCCTCCGGAAGAAGACGAAGACGAGGACTTTGTACCTGTTTACTACGAACTCCCATCTAGAGTCTTACGCGAAGTCAACCGTCAAAAAGATAAATATCCCAAGATTCATATCGGAGTGGGAATTTATTCTCTTGATGGAAAATACGGCTATGAGTACAATCCGGATGAACGGATAAATGGTGGGTGTACAGTAAAACTCCCATACGCTCTATTCGTTCTTAACGAATGTGAGAAAAACGGTATAGATATCTATACTGAAACAATTACTCATAAAGCCTCAAATACCCACGGCGGAAGCGGAAAGATTCAGTATACTCCTTATGGAACAAAGTACACAATCTATGAGCTTCTTGATTATCTCCTTGGAATCTCTGATAATGCTGCATATTATATGCTCGTTTCAAGGTTCCCTTTGGAAGATTATCAGAAATTCATTGGTGACTTGGGAGGTCAGAAGTTACAGGCAAATCAAAACGGGAAGCTTCAATATTACGGTCAGGCATCTGTTCACAACAGAAAAAACGAATGGGTTGCTGCTTATAAGTACATTACAAGTGGCTCACTCTATTCTGACGTTCTTCGTGAATTGATAACAGACACAGATTATTGCTACATTACCGCACTTTCAAGAAAATACGAAAATCCAAATTATAAGACTTATATGCACAAATCTGGCTGGTCTTATGGAAGTTATTCTTGCGCATGTGATATTGCAATTATCGACGAAAGATACCTTGTCGTAATAATGACATCTGTTCCCGGCTCGAGCGACTCAATAGTAAGTCCTGTTTTTTCAATAGGTTCTTCTATTATTGACAAGTTCGTCAAAGACTGCGATGATAAGGGCAAGCCCATTTTCATCACAGACTAAAATTTCATAATTAAAAAATGCGGAGTCACCTAAGACTCCGCATTTCCTTTTTTAATTTGAAAAGAGTTTTTCAATCTCTGGCATTATATTTGTTCCTCTTGAAAGAATTTTATTATTTTTCACGATTCTCACATTCTTTTCAGTGATTCGATATTCATAAGTAACGAAATTTTTACATTCATATATTATAAATACCCACATCGTAAGACCTTCTGATATCAACTCTTCCTTTATTGTTAAAATCCAATTTATAAGTGTTTCTTCATCAATCATGTCATAAACTTGAATATATGAAGATTTCACTCTATTTTTCCCATAAGTATAGTATTTATAGCCATTATTGATAATAGAGTTTATAGGAACACCCTCGATTGGAGTTAGCAACAAACAATATCTTTCTAAGGACTCATAATCTAAGCTATATTTTTTGGCTAATTCTTTTGCCTTTGATTCTTCCTCTTTTACAGTTTTTTGACTTCTAAATGAAACAGTGTCAATCATCATTGAAACCAATATCATTTTAGTTTCATCTTCTGTTATCTCATATCCAGCCTCTTTCATTAGCTCATAAATCATATAAGATGTAGAGCAAGAAATTTTTGAACTGTAAAACAAATAGTTTTTTACAATCTTATCATTTGTCGGATGATGATCTAAACAGAATTTTACAACTCCTTTATGACTTGATTTGTAATGATCTTCCAAGAAAAGAACTCTGTTTTCGTTTTCTTCACTAGAATAGTAATCTTTCATATCAATTCCAAACATTTCTTTTATGACATGATATGTTTCATTTTCTTTGACTTCTTCTAAAATGAGGAACTCATTTTTAATACCAAGAAAATCCAAAAAATGAGATAACAATATTCCAGAAATAAACGCATCAACATCAATATTATCATGACCTAATATTGTAATCTTTTCCTGAAAATTAAGGGCTTGCTTTAGTTTTTTTAAGTTTCCCATATTCACTCTTTTCCGTTTCTTTTCAAAACAAAATCAAGTGCGGCCTTTGTTGCTTCTTCTTGTCCGACGACCTTAATAAAGTTGGCACCTCGAGACTTCAAATATTCCTCGAACTTACGAGAAAAGTTATCACTTTCATCAGCAGTTTCGATTCTACCCGCAGTCTCATATTCAACTGTTTTGTCGCGTTCGATAAAAATAGTAAGCGAATTAAGACTTTCACTTAAATACCAAGCAAGTTGTTCGATTACTTTTTCTCCAGACGCGTGATAGGCCGAAATTTCCAGTCCCGCATCTGTGACAATATAATCTACATGACCTAATACATCGTAAATCTTTGTATATTGATTTGCGATAATATAAGCTTGATCTGGTATATAGTGATTAAGTGTCCCATCGTAAACCATTCTCTTTGCGAACTCGTCGACATATTCAGCAGAATAGCCTTTCATCTTAAGG
>CANPWV010000027.1 GCA_947585105.1 uncultured Clostridia bacterium | reverse complement strand
CTATCCGCGACTCGAACGCGGGACAACTTGATTAAAAGTCAAGTGCTCTACCACCTGAGCTAATAGCCCATCACCATACATTGTTTTTCGACAAACTCAATGCTTTTCTATAATACTACCTTTTTAAGAAAAAGTCAATACCTTTTTTTAATTTTCTTAATTTTTTTATCAAAATATTTTTTATAATCGATTGACTAATATTTTTCTTTAATATATAATTGTCTAGTAATAAGATTAGATTGGATTTTTCTAATTTTAAAATTACTTATGATGAGGTTAAAAAATGAGATGTTACAAGTGTGGTAGAGAAGGATCTCTAAAGCGTGGATTATGCGCTAATTGCTATAAAGAAATCTTACATAACAAATATCGTAAAAGAAAAAACAAATCTCCAAAAATCAGTTATATATTGAATAATATGGAGAGAAATGAAAAGATATTAAACAAAGCTGAATTAAGTACACTAATGTACATATATATTGTAATTTTATTTGCAATATCAATCATTCTATTTCCTAAAACGATATTAGAATTCTTTATTAATAAAGAGAAAATCTATTTCTTAGTATTAACATTTAATATTTTATTATTCTTCTTTGCTATTTATTTAACTTTATATTTTTCTTCAAGAGATATTTATTTAACAGATAAGAAGATTATTGGTAAATGGGGAATTTTCAAAATAAAGAAAATTAATATACCTTTAAGTAATCTTTTATCAATTGATACTTTTCAATACACAGGTCTGGAAATAGATACCAAAGCGAAGACTTATTATTTTGATTTTATTGGAAATAGCGAAAGCTTTAAATTTACAACAATTATGCAAATTAAAAATTTGATAGATTCAGCTGATAATGAAAAAGTATTAATGTCTTTTTCACATTCATTACAAGAAAAATTAGATAATTACAATTTTGAAGAAGAAAATCCAAATATGATGCACTGTAAATGTTGTAAAAAGCCAATTTCAAAAGATAGTATAACTTGTGTTTATTGTGGACAACCAGTTTTGGAAAATCAAAGAACAGCGGATTTCTTCTTGAAGGCTCTATGTTTTGTATTTCCACCTGTTGGAATAATATTGTTCTTATTAAATATCGGGCCATTTCCAAAATTTGCTAAACAATGTTTATTATCGTCTGTATCAATGTTATTTGTAATATTAGTTATCTATTTATCATTATTAAGTATTCTATAAAACAAACCCCTTCTGATAAAAATCAGAAGAGGTTTTTATTTATAATACTAATTTTTAAAAATCAAGGGAAAGTGAAGAAATTTAAGAAAAATGATAAAAAACAATTAAAAAACATAAAAAAATAGCAATATATATTTATTGCAAGAGATATGAAAATGATATATAGTAGTTTTCATAGGAAATGAGAATAAACAGATGTGGTTTTGCCTTCAAACCTCGATACTTCGAGAGTAAGGAGGTGGTACATATGATAGAAACAACTTTATTAAATATAATTCATTTATTATTATTCGGCTTAATTGCCGAAACTATCTGTGTATTTGCCTTAATTATACTTGTTATAGTTTTGAGCAAATAAGAAAAAGAAAACTCACATCTGTACTTTGCTAACCATTTGTGAGTTTTCATAAAAATATTAGCAAAACCACATTTGTGGTTTCTCATTTTCTATTTATATTATATACACAATCTCAACATTTGTCAAATATATTTTTTAAACCCCTTCTGATTTTTATCAGAAGGGGTTATGTTTTAATTTGCTAATTCTTCCATAGCTTTTTTCAATTTTAAAAGTTTCTCTGTTGCAGATTGTTCAGATTTTTCTCTAACTCCCATGTAGAATTTTAATTTTGGCTCTGTTCCAGATGGTCTTATACAACACCAAGCATCATCAGCCATTTCATAATATAATACATTTGAATTTGGCAAATCTGTTTTTGTTTGCTTGTTTGTCTTGTAATCAATAACGATTTCTTTTTTGTAATCTCTAAAGCTTTCAACTTTGTAACCAGCAATTTCTTTTAATGGATTTTCTCTAAAGCTATTAACTAGTTCTTTCATCTTTTCAGCGCCATCGGCACCTTTCAAAGTAATTGTCAATATGTCTTCTTTATAATATCCATATTTTTTGAAAATGTTTTCCATTTGATCTACTAAAGTTAATCCTTGCTTTTTGTAGAAGGCTGCGGCTTCACACAATAACATTACAGCTGTAATTCCATCTTTATCTCTAGCGTGTGTTCCAACTAAGCAACCATAACTTTCTTCAAATCCAAACATATAAGTGTTTGAGCCAGTATTTTCAAATATTCTCATTTGCTCTCCTATATATTTGAATCCTGTTAAAGTCTCGATAAATTTCAATTTATATTCTTTAGCAATTGCTTTTGCTAAGTTTGAAGAAACTATACTTGTAACTAAAGCGCCATTTTGTGGAATTTGATTTCTCTTCTTTTTTTCTGATAAAATATATTCCGCAATTAAAAGTCCTGACATATTTCCAGTAAATGGAGTATATTCACCAGTCTTTGAATTTTTAGCGTAAACACCTAATCTATCAGAATCAGGGTCTGTTGCAAGAACAACATCTGCATCTATCTTTCTTCCTAGCTTTAACGCTAATTCAAAAGCTCTTTTATCTTCAGGGTTTGGATAATCAACTGTTGGGAAGTTTCCATTTGGTAATTCTTGCTCTGGAACTACATAAACATTTTCAAATCCAAGCTCTGACAAAATAGTTTGAACTCCAACATTTCCAGCACCATGAAGTGGTGTATAAACAATTTTTAAATCCTTCATTTCGCGAATTACATCTCTGTTTATAGATTGCTCCTTAATTGCTCTAATATACAATTTATCAAGAGCTCCACCTACAACATTGTATAATCTCTTTAATTTGGCCTCTTTCAAGCTTAATCTTTTTACTTCACTATAATCTTTAACATTATTTACTTCTTCGATAATTCCTTTATCATGAGGCGCAACTATTTGAGCACCGTCTTCCCAGTAAACTTTGTAACCATTATATTCTGGTGGATTATGGCTAGCTGTAATCATTACGCCAGCAATACATCCAAGCTCTCTTACAGCAAATGATAATTGTGGAACAGCTCTTAAAGAATCATATATATATGTCTTTATTCCGTTTGCATTAAGTGTTAATGCTGTTTCTTGAGCAAATTCTGATGACATATTTCTAGAATCATAAGCAATAGCAACTCCTCTATTTTCCCCACCTTGCTTAATAATGTAATTTGCTAAACCTTGAGTGGCTTTAGTTACAGTATAAATATTCATTCTATTTGTACCGTTTCCAATAATTCCTCTCATTCCGGCAGTTCCAAATTCTAGATCTTTATAAAATCTATCTTTGATTTCAGAATCATTTCCAGCAATTGTTAATAGCTCTTGTCTAGTCTCGTCGTCAAATACAGGATTTGTGCACCAGTCATTGTATTTATTCATGTATTCAACTTTTGCAAAATAATCTCTATACAATTTTAAAGCTGTTTCAGGACTATCAACACCTTCAGCGTTTTTAATTGGTGCAAATTCTTCTTCTCTCTTAACTCTTAAAACTACAACATCTTCGAACATTTCATAAGAGTCAAATATGAACATTTCAAATTTATAAGCATTTGGTTTTTCAGCTTTTACAGTTTTTCCATTACTATCTATATAATTTGCTTTCTTAACGGCAATATGATATGGAAGTTTAACTTCTGAAACTTTCTCTAAACCTTCTATATTATATAAGTGGAAAATAGCGTTTGCATCACCATAAACAAGTGAACCATAGTCATCTCTTAAGTTAGCCATCTCATCAGAAATTTCAGTATATTCAACAACACCTACTTTTTTGTTCTTTCTACAAAATACACCAACTTTTTCTTTTGGATCAGTTTTTTCAATTGTTTTAACTGCACCTAAAACTTTATTTGTAATAGACATACCCATTAAAAGCGGATCAACAGGTTTTACTAAAACGTTATCAACACCATTGATAAATACCCATTCTATTCCATTGTTTTTCATATCTTCGATAACTTTAGCTTTTTCCATTGAATGAAGTGTTCCACCATGACCATTTGCAGCTTCTTTAACAAAACCACTTTCTTCAAGTAGAATTTTTCCATTCATATCAAGCATTGGCAATTCGCCTTGTTTAAAGAATTTTATACTCTCTTCTGGATATCCAAAAAAATCATGTTCTTTAAAAAATTTTACTGTTGCGTCATTATTTTCTCTACTTGTCATTATATACCATGGAACTACTGTATCATACTCTTTCCAAGCTCTTTTTAAAGTATCACATAACGCTTCAAAGATTGATTTATTATTTTCTACATCAAATATATATGTACCTTTAGGTCCAGAGTGTCCAAGTCTTGTTCCTTGACCACCAGCCATTGTAACAACAGCAAGTTTATGATCTTTTATAGCTTCAATACCTTTTTCTTCATATACTTGTTTTTCAGCAACTGTAAGTCTAGATTTATCAGTATGTTCAATTGGTTCAACTACAACGTCCCCTAAATCTAAAGGCTTTTTCGTACTCTCATATAATTCTTTCATTAAATCAAAATCAATATTTTCGATTTGATTTAATAATTGTTCTTTTTGGCTATCGTTCATTTTATCATAAAACATCAATAAATGCTCTTGGCCATACTTTTTAAGCTTACTTTTAATTTCATCTAAATTTTTCATGTTCAAAAATCTTCTCCTTTCGCATTAGCCAATTTATATTCTAATAATATATCTTATTTTATATACCATTTTTTATTTTTAGTCAATATATTCTTTGGCAAGCAAAAGTCATTTTCATTTACGGAAACATAAAATTTAAAATTAAAATCTATACAAAATCTTCCTTTTCAATTTTCTCCAAACCTTTGGTATTTAAGATTTTAGAATAATTAGAAATTTTGAAATTTTCATTTTTTGCAATGTCACTTACATTAAAACAATTCACTAATGTGAAATTTGTGTGAAAATTTATTAGTAATCTATTTATTCTTTCTATAAAATCATCTTTTCCAGCAACCACTACGACATCACCGTTTTGAACATTTTCAAATTTGTTTGCTAGCTTATCAAATTTAGTTTTGTCCCAATCGATCTTACTTAAACTCTCTTCTTTTTCCCAAAATTTCTTATTAGTAGCAATTACCTTTTTAGAAATATCATTTAAACTCCTATCAAAAAATGTTATTACTTTTCTTCCTTCGTTTATTGCTTCATATATGTATGGAACAAGCATTACAGCTAAATGGTAATCATTTACGCAAAAAGAACAAATCATTTCTTCTTGATTATACATATATTTTAGCTCCCTTCTTAAAATTATCATGTAAATATTTTATTATTAAATATAAAAGACGTCAATCAAAAGCGTAGTCTTTATTTCGACAATTTATTTGTTGAATATTTTTTATTTTCTTTGGCAAACTATTTTTGTAAAATTTTCCAAATTGCTTTACAAAAGAAAGGAATTATTATGAAAAAAAATCTTTTTTTGAAAATAATTTTAATTGTATTTTTATTTTTTCTATTTATATTTATAAGTAGCTATTCTTACTCTTCCTCAGTTTTCAAGAACTTGTCATCAAATATTTTTAGACTTCATATTGTCGCAAATTCGGACGAAGAAAAAGATCAAGAATTAAAGCTAAAAGTTCGCGATAATATTATAGCTTTTTTGAAAGAAAAAACTGAAGATTGCAAAACTAAAGATGAAGTAGTAAAAATAACTTCTGAAAATATTGTAGAGCTTCAAAAAATTGCGGTTCAAACGATTAAAGATAATGGTTATGATTATAATGTAAAACTAGAAATCGGAAATTTTTATTTTCCTACAAAATATTATGGGAATATTTCAATGCCTTCGGGAAATTATGATGCTTTAAATATAAAAATTGGAGAAGCAAAACGGACATAATTGGTGGTGCAGTCTTTTTCCATCTTTATGTTTTACAGATGTTTCAAATGGAAAAATTTCTGATAAAGCAAAAAATACTTTGAGAGAAAATTTAAGTAATGAAGAAATGGAACTTTTACTTGATAAACAGCCAAAAATCAAGCTAAAATTTAAAATTATCGAGTGGTTTAATAAGTAATTATTTTTACTTACAAATATTAATCATAAAAAATGTATTGTAAAAATTTTATTTTTATGATATGATTTCGATAATTGCGGTGTAATTATCGAAATTTCTTAAAAATTATAGGGGGAAAAATTTTGGAAAAACTAGTCATAACAGGTAAAACTCCTTTAAAAGGCGAAGTTACAATTAGTGGTGCTAAAAATGCTGCTGTTGCTATACTTCCAGCAACATTACTTATTAACGGAGTTTGTACAATCGAAAATTTACCAAATATTAGTGATGTAAAATTATATTGTAGTATATTAGAAGAATTAGGCGCTAAAATCACTTGGAATACTGAACATGAAATAACAATTGATACAAGAAATATTACTTCAAATAAAGCGCCATTAGAAACAACAAGAAAATTTCGTGCCTCATATTATTTAATTGGAAGCCTACTTGGAAGATGTAAATCAGCTCAAGTTGGAATCCCAGGAGGTTGTAATTTAGGAAATCGTCCTATTGACCAACATATAAAAAGTTTTGAAGCCTTAGGCGCTACTGTAGAAGTTGAATCTGGAAATATTAACGCTAAAGCTAAAAAACTTGTAGGAACTTCTATTTATATGGATATTGTTTCTGTTGGAGCTACTATAAACGCTATTCTTGCTGGTGTTCTTGCTGAAGGAACAACAGTTATTGATAATGCCGCAAAAGAGCCTCATATCGTTGATTTAGCCAACTTTTTAAATACAATGGGTGCTGATATTAGAGGCGCTGGAACTGATGTTGTAAAAATTAGAGGTGTTAAAGAATTAAAAGGAAACGCTACATATTCAATAGTTCCAGATCAAATTGAAGCGGGAACTTTTATGTGTGCTGCTATTGCTTCTAAAGGTGATATTATAATTAAAAACTGTATTACAAAACACTTAGAATCAATAATTGCTAAAATCGAAGAGCTTGGCGGAAATGTTGATGCAAACGGCGATCACTTGAGAGTTTGGTACACAAAAAGACCTACAAAAGCGAATATTAAAACTCTACCATATCCAGGTTTTCCAACTGATTTACAACCACAAATGGGCGTAGTTTTAGCTACAGCTCAAGGAACAAGTATTATAAATGAAAGTATTTGGGAATCTAGATTTCAATATACAGCTGAATTAAATAAAATGGGCGCTCATATTACAGCTCAGGGAAAAACAGCTATTTTTGAAGGAGTTGATTCTCTAATGGGAGCTCCTGTTACAGCTACTGATTTACGTGCTGGTGCTGCTTTAATTATTGCTGGAATTTCAGCAAAAGGAACAACCGAAGTTTATAATTTATCACATATCGACCGTGGTTATGAAAATATAGAAGAAAAATTCAGAAAACTTGGAGCTAAAATCGAAAGAGTTGAGGAATAAAATTTACGAGAGGAAAAACATGCTAAATTTTTGTAGTTTATATAGTGGAAGCTCTGGGAATTGCTTGTTTGTAAAGACTGAAAATACAAAAATTTTAGTTGATTGCGGAACAAGTCTTAAAAAGATTCAAGAGGGCTTAATTCAAATTGATGAAAGAATTGAAAATATTGATGCGATTCTTGTTACTCATGAACATACAGATCATATTCAAAGTTTAGGAAACGCTTCAAAAAAATTTGATATTCCTGTTTATATAAATTTTGAAACACTAGAAGCAATACCAAATCAAAAGGAAAAAATCGAGGCTTACAATCAGAAAATATTTGAAATTGGAAAAGAATTTAAAATCGGTGATTTAGCTATAAATTCTTTTTCTACTCCACATGATGCTGTTAATCCATGTGGTTTTAATATTTGTAATAATAAATCAAAACTAACGATTGCTACTGATTTAGGTCATATAGACGAAAACTTAATAAATAATATGAAAGGAAGTTCTTTTATATTATTAGAATCAAATTATGACCCTGAAGTTTTAAAAACTTCAAGATACCCATATTCTTTAAAACAAAGAATCGCTGGACCAAAAGGCCATTTATCAAATAATATGGCTGGAAAAACTATTTCAGAACTTGCTAAATCAGATTTAAAAGAAGTAATGCTTGGACATCTAAGTAAAGAAAATAACTTTCCTGAACTTGCTTACCAAACTGTTGTCGAAGAATTACAGTCAAATAATATTGATATAAATGATTTAAGATTAAGCGTAGCTAGTCGTTATAATCCAAGTAAAATAATAAAAATCTCTTGAAAATTATTCAAGAGATTTTTTGTTTTTATAATTTTAATATTTCATTTATTTTTTTAATAGACTGTTTTATTAAAAATTTTCTTATAAAAATAAATAAAATTGCTACTAAAAATATTTTTAAAAAAATCATTTAACCACCTCTTTTTCTTTGGTTAAAGATTATAAGTTGTACATTTAAGATTTTAACACGGAAAATATTTTTCGTCAATCTATATTTAAAATAAAAAGCTATCTTAAGAGTATTTAGATGTTTTTTATTGACTTTCATATTTTATCATGGTATATTTATATCTGTTCATTTTGAATTGCTTCCAGAAAGGAGCAACAATATGACAACTAATGAATTGATTGTCTTTTTAGTAATGCTAGTAATAGTTTTAGCTAATAGAGATAATCACAATCACAGCTAGTACCTAGAGTACATAGCAAAAGAGTAGGAAATTGCACTTCCTACTCTTTTTTTGTTCATTTCATTACCTCCATAGCAGAGCTATGACTACAAATGAATTGTATAATACCAATCACAATATTATACTATTTGAATAGATGGTGGAATAGAATGTCTAATCTCATCTAATCTTTAATTAGTTTAGCATAATTTTTATTCTTTGTCAACTATTTTTGACCAATGGCTTTTAATAAAAAGGATTATATATTTACAAATTCATTAACCCTAAATTAAAAGCAAGGCAAGAAGCTAAAATTCCAATAAAATCAGTAATTAATCCTATTATTAAAACTTCCTTTATATCTTTTACTTTAATTTTAGCGCTATAAATTGAGGCAACATATATAGTTGTTTCTGTTGACCCCATTATACATGAAGCAATAAGACCAATTTTTGAATCTACTCCAAACTCTTTCATTAAACTTGTAGCAACAGCGGTTGTAGTACTTCCAGAAATCGGCCTTATTAAAATAAGTGATGACAAATTTTTTCCAATTTTAAAAAAATTTAAAATTGGAGTTATTAAATTAGAAAAAAAATAAATAATTCCAGATTTATTTAACATTTCAACTGCAACAATTAGCGCTAGAAGTGTTGGAAATAAAGCAATTACTATTTTTTCTCCTTCTATTACGCCATCAAAAAATAATTGAATTACATTTTTTCTTTCGATTATTCCAAATAAAATAGTTATCAATAAAAAAAATAAAATAGCGGTATTACTAAAAAAAGTTATAAATTTCATATTCGCCTCTAAAAAAGAAAATATCATATAATTTTAATAAATTATATGATAGCATCCATAAATAATTCATTTCATTCAACTACAATATCAAATTCAATAGCAGAATCATCTAATTCGTTAAAATCACTAAAATTATCGGGGATTTTTAGCGTTTTAACATCCTTCTCGAAATTAATTTTCTTGGACTTGGTTTCAATGTCTTCCATTTTTCTTTCCTCCAAAATATTATGAAATTAATAAAATTAACCGCTCTTCAAATCAGTTGAGCAGTGGCAAAATTATATATTTACTAAAAAATCATTTCAACAAAAAAGTTTAAAACTATTTCCCTCAAACACTATCTATTTCAGTATATATTGAAATTGTTAATTGATTTATTAATGATTTTAAAGATATATAAAATAGAATTTTTTTAAATTTTAAATTGATTTTCTAAATTTAAAATAAATTTTTGTAATTAATAACATTGATAAAAAAGCTACAATACTTGCAAACCACACACCTAAAATTATTATTGATGGATTTTTCGATCCAAGACTTGTTCTTATAGAAATAATTGTTGTTGGAATTAATTGAATTGAAGCTGTATTTATTAAAATGAATAAAATTTGATTATTTGTTAATTTATTTTTATTTGGATTTTCTTTTTGCATTTCCTCAATAGCTTTTAAACCACAAGGAGTTGACGAGTTCCCAAGCCCCAGTAAATTTGAAGTCATATTCATTGAAATATTTTTATACATTTCTGAATCTTCATCAATATTGTTAAATAATTTTTTTATTAACGGATTTATAATAATTTTAATCTTATTTATCATACTTGTATTTTTTACAATATTCATAATTCCATTCCAAAAACACATACTTCCAAACAAACTTATTATTAAATTAGTTGTTGATTCAATTCCACTAAAAATCGAATTATTTACATTAACAAAATTTCCAAAAAAAATACTATAAATAATTGAAATAATAATAAAAAAACACCATATTAAATTTAGCATATTTTCTCCTTTGCTAAATTATATGATGTTTTTTTGATTTTATTTATCTTCGACATAAGTCATAATATCAGAAATTTTACAATCTAAAATATAACAAAATATTTTTAAATATTCTACATTTATTAATGTTACATTTCCAGAGCAATAATTACAAATTGTATCATACCTAATATTTGTCATCATCGCTAATCTATATTTTGTTATATTCCTTGATTTTAATATATCTAGCAAATGGAACTCTAAATGTCCTTTTGCTTTTAGAAGAGTATTTCCAATAGTTTCCGCATTTAGTTTATTCATATTTTTATTCAATTCCTTTCACAACTATTTATAGGATAACAAATTTATACCGTCTTGACATTATGCGTTTCAAACGGTATAATAATATTATAGCGGTTCATCCGCTATAATGTGAAACAGGAGGACAAAAGATAATGAGAGAAAACAAAGGAATAACGCTAATAGCACTAATTATAACAATAATCGTTTTACTTATTTTAGCCAGTGTTTCAATAAACGCGGTAGTAGGTGATAATGGAGTTTTATCACAAGCTCAAAACGCAAGTGAGAAAACGAAAGCCGGAAGCGAAAAAGAAGCAATACAATTTGTGATGTCAGATGTCAATATCGATGAACTTACTGGTC
This sequence comes from uncultured Clostridia bacterium, assembly GCA_947585105.1. Classification (GTDB taxonomy): domain Bacteria; phylum Bacillota; class Clostridia; order TANB77; family CAG-508; genus Scatovivens. The sequence continues at coordinate 8,195 of CANPWV010000027.1, read as the reverse complement.
AAGAGGTAGAAGAAGGAAAGAAAATAGGAAAACCTTTAACAAATAGAGGACTAGGAACATGGGAAATGATTACAGTAGGAGACCAAGCTTATGGAACAAATTGGTATTTATTAAACAAAGGAGAAAATATACCTGGATTCAAAAAAGCTAAATATAGTTGGCTTATAAATTATAAAACAGGAGAATTAATTCAGTTAGAAGAAAATAACTATAGTCATTTATCAAGTTCTGATACAGTAATAGAAAGCGCAAGAAATAATATAATATTTAGTTTAGATGCTTCAAGTATAGGACAAGCTAAAAGTATAACAGATTTAGAAAAAGAAGATGTAGATTTTATAGGATTTGAAGATGTAAACGAAAATAGCGGACTAACAGAAAATTCGTTTAAATTTGATGGAGTAAATGACTATGTAAAAATACAATATGATGATAGTCCGGCTTTAAATCAAGATGGAACACCTTATATGGAAGACGGAAAACAACTTACGAAAAAAGAAGTTTTTGCTAAAAATGGATTCACATTTGAATTTTATGGAATTTTAGATGGTGGAACAAGTCAAAATGGTACTGATTATAGAGGATTGTTTAATTACGGTCTAATATATAAAGGAGAGGAAGGTAAAATGCGTTTTGGTATTATTGGAGAAGGCAAAGGACTTCATTGGAACGCGGGTTATGGAAATTTTCGCTCTGATTTAAGCGCTGATGGTGATACAGCACAATGGAATCAATATTATTATATAGAAGACGCTAAAAAACCTAGTGGAGAAAAAATCATTGAATCTGAAAATTTATATGATGGAAATATACATTATATGGCTTTAAGTGTTGATACTTCAAAAATATATGAGACTGTTGATGGTAAAGATTATTATAAACATACTATTTATTTAGATGGAATAAAAGCTATTGATGCAAAATATAATGTTAAGTCATGGGAATATTTTATCGAGAATTATCCAGACTTAAGTTATTTTGAAGTAGGAAGAGCTCATATGAGTAATACTAGTAATCAATGTTATTCAAAGTTAGAAGCCTACACTTTAAGATTATACAACAGAGCTTTGACAGATGAAGAAGTTGAAATGAGCTATAATAATTCTAAACTTTTATTAGGTGAAAGTTAATAAAAATTGCCAAGAATTTAGAAAAATTCTTGGCTTTATTTTATTTATCTAAAAAATATTGATATATTTCATTTTTGTTTACATTTCTGTCTTTTGAAATTTTCTTGATTATTTCTTTTTTGTCTAAATTTTGTTTTTCATAAAAATTATAATGTTCTTCTAGGCTTAATTCATTTAAATTAGAAATTTCCTCTTCTTCTTTTGATTTATCTGATCTATCCACAATTACTACAAATTCACCTTTGACATTTTCCCCAATTTGTTCTAAAACTGTGGAAATCTTTCCTCTTATAAATTGTTCATGTATTTTTGTAAGCTCTTTAGCAAGAACAATATGTCTATCCCCAAGAACTTCTAACATTGATTCTAGTGTAAATTTTAACTTATGTGGTGCTTCATAAAAAATTAGTGTTCTTGTTTCATATTTTAGTTCTTCTAATTTATCTTTTCTTTCTTTATTATTTGAAGATAAAAAGCCTATAAATGTAAATTCGTGAGTATTCATTCCTGAAGCAATTAATCCATTTACGAAAGCTACGCAACCGAGGGATTGGAATAATATCTATACCATTTTCAATAGAAGCTTTTATTATCTCTTCTCCCGGATCTGAAATTCCAGGAGTTCCGGCGTCAGAAACAAGCGCAATATTTTTTCCCTCTAATAATTTTTCAATAAATATTGGACTTTTCTTTTTTTCAGTTTGCTTATAATAACTAATTAAAGGTTTGTTAATTTCAAAATGGTTTAATAAACCAAGAGTATGTCTTGTATCTTCGGCTAAAATCAAATCAACTTCATTTAAAATATTTAAAGCTCTAAATGTAATATCTTCTAAATTACCTATCGGAGTAGCAACTAAATACAATTTTCCGTTTCATTTCTAATCTCCTTAAATTTTATTTTTGTTGTAGATTTTATAAATTTCGTCAGTATAATCTCCATTTTCTTCGTGAACTATTAATGGTTCTAAAACTTTCAAGAATTTTCCAGAATATTTTACACCTTTAATTAAAACTAAATTTGGCTTATCTTTAGCTTTTGGATGAACAAACCTAATTTCTTTTGGCTCTAATCTATATTTTCTCATTAAAAACAATATATCTACAAGTCTTTCAGGTCTATGTACCATATAAAAACTTCCGTTATCTTTCAAGACTTTAAAAGATTTTACAATTATATCTTCTAGTGAACATTTAACTTCGTGTCTTGAAATCAATTGTTTTTCATTTTCATTTTTTAATCCAGAATTTTCTTTTTGATATGGTGGATTTGTTACAACATAATCAAAATATTCATTTGGAAAATATTTCTCAATATTTAAAATATTATCATTTATAATTTTTATTTTATCTTCCAAATTATTTAATTCAACGCTTCTTTTAGCCATATCAGCAATATCTTCTTGAATCTCAATTCCAATTATTTCTTTACATTGAGTCTTTTTAGCAAGTAAAATACTTATAATTCCAGTTCCAGTTCCTATATCTAAAACTTTTGAATTTTTCTTCATTTTTTTGGAAAAGTCTGATAAAAGAACACTATCAACTCCATATTTAAACCATTTATTATTTTGAATTATTTTTAAACCAGCAAATTCAAGGTCATCAATTACTTCATTTTCTTTTAACTCTATTTTTCCCACCACTTTCATAAAAAACTGTAAAAAAATTATATCACAAACCCCTTGAATTTTCAATGTTATGAGTTGATTTTATCGAAAAAATCAATAATAAAAAAGCTATCTAAATACTCTTAAGATAGCTTTTTATTTTTTAGTTTTCTGTTCTAAAATATTCATTTTTCAAACTTATTGTATCTTCTTCAAAGCCGTCAACCTCTTCCCCATCAATCAAAAATCTTACGCTTTGAACTTCGTTTAATTCAGTCAAAGTATTTACAATCGAATTAATCATATTGCCTTTTTTAGCAACATCCATATCTTTTGAACCATCAACAAATTCTCTTGACAAATTCACAATCGCGCACTTCTTATTAATTTTCACATCAATTACTTTAGTATTCTCTGGGAAAGTTTTTACCAAATTTGTATCTTTTGGACCTTCCATTAGCATCCCCATCAAAACCTTATATGGATCAATTAGTAATTCCTTTGAATCAATAAGTCTAGTTTCACTTTTTAAATTGCCATCATTATCGGGAAAATACAGAGTTATTAATGTTTTCCTAAGTTCACTATCTGAAATTTCAACTTCAGGAATATATTCATTAATTATTTCTTCGTTTTTATTAAATACTGTATTTATTATTATCATATAAATTAATCCAATTGCTAAAATTACCAAAAATATTCCCATAAAAAATTTTTTCTTCATATATATATCCTCCTTTTACTTTTAAATATTATGCTTGTATTTTAAAACTTAGAACAAACCTTAAAATAATCTTAAAATCAATAAAATTTGGCAAGATTATCAATTGACAAATTGCTTAAAAGAGTATATATTATACTATAGTATTTTTTGAAAAACTAAGAAATGGAGAAAGGTTAATGGAAAAAAGTTTACTTCTAGTTGGTCTAGACGTTGGATCTACAACAGTTAAAATAGTAGTTATGACCGAAACAAACGAAATAATTTATACAGACTATACTAGACATTTGTCTGATACCAAAAACACTATATATCAGATATTAAGCAAATTATTAAATGATTTTCCAAATAATACTTTTAAAATAGCCTTAACTGGTTCTGGCGCTCTAGAAATTTCTAAATTATTAGAAATAAATTTTATTCAAGAAGTTATTTCTTGTAAAAGAGCGGTTGAAAAATACATTCCAAATACTGATGTTGTAATTGAACTTGGCGGAGAAGACGCTAAAATTATATATTTTGATAAATCAATTGAACAAAGAATGAATGGGACTTGCGCCGGTGGAACTGGTGCTTTTTTAGACCAAATGGCCTCACTTTTAAACACTGACACAAATGGACTTAATGAATACGCTAAAAATTATAAAACAATTTACCCTATTGCTTCTCGTTGTGGAGTTTTCGCTAAAACTGATATTCAGCCACTTTTAAATGAAGGTGCTTTAAAAGAAGACATATCAGCTTCAATTTTCCAAGCGGTTGTTAATCAAACAATTTCAGGACTTGCCTGTGGAAGACCAATTAGAGGAAAAGTTGCTTTTTTAGGAGGACCTCTTAATTACTTATCAGAATTAAGAAAAAGATTTATCGAAACCCTTAAATTAACTGATGAAGAGGTTATCTTGCCAAAAGATGCCCATTTATTTGTCGCAAAAGGTGCAGCACTAGAAGCTAAAAAAACTCAAGAATTTTCTTCTCAAGAATTAAAAGAAAAATTGAAAAAATTTAAATCAGCTAATTATTCAGAGAGTAAGCCTTTAGAGCCATTATTTAAAGACGAATCAGAATATAAAGAATTTTTAGAACGTCATAGTAAAGAAAAAGTTAAAACGGCCTCATTAGAAGGATTTAGCGGAGATTGTTTTTTAGGAATAGATGCTGGCTCTACAACAACAAAACTTGTTTTAATAGATGATGAAGGAAAACTTTTATATTCATTATATAATGGAAATCAAGGAAATCCTCTAAGAAGCGCTATTTCTATGGTCAAAAAGTTATATACAGTTTTACCAAAAGAAGCAAAATTGCGCTTTAGCGGTGTTACAGGTTATGGAGAAAAACTAATTCAAACTGGCTTAAATGTTGATTTAGGTGAAATAGAAACTATTGCTCATTATACTGCTGCCAAAGAATTTTTACCAAAAGTAAATTCAATCATTGATATTGGCGGACAAGATATGAAATACATAAAATTAAAAAATGATTCAATAGACAATATTATGCTAAACGAAGCCTGTTCTTCAGGTTGTGGATCATTTATCGAAACATTTGCAAAAAGTTTAAATTTATCAATCGAAGAATTTGTTCAAGAAGCCTTAAATTCAAGAACACCTGTTGATTTAGGTTCAAGATGTACAGTTTTTATGAATTCAAAAATTAAGCAAGCCCAAAAAGAAGGCTTTTCTGTTGGAGATATTTCAGCTGGACTTTCATATTCAGTTATTAAAAACGCAATTCAAAAAGTTATGAAAGTCAGAGACACAAAATCACTTGGAAAAAACATCGTAGTTCAAGGTGGAACTTTCTATAATGACGCGGTTTTAAGAGCTTTTGAATTAATTACTGGGAAAAATGTTATTCGTCCTGATATTGCTGGACTTATGGGAGCTTATGGTGTTGCGCTTTTAGCTAAAGAACAATATAATTCAAATCTTGATATGACTTATTATTCAACAATTTTAAAAGAAAATGAATTAGATAAATTAGATGTAAAAATATCACATGTTAGATGCGGAAAATGTGAGAATAATTGTGAGCTAACTGTAAATAAATTTGGAAACGGAAAATCTTTTATCTCTGGAAATAGATGTGAAAAAGGAAGCGGAAATATCGTTCAAAATGAGAACATTCCAAATATTTACAAATATAAATATGAAAGATTATTTAGTTATGAACCTTTACCTGAAAGTGAAGAAAAACGTGGAGTTATTGGAATTCCAAGAGTTTTAAATATGTATGAAGATTATCCTTTTTGGTTTACATTTTTTACAAAATTAGGTTTTAGAGTAATTCTTTCCGAAAAAAGTAATAGAAAAACTTATGAAAAGGGAATGGAATCTATGCCATCAGAATCTGTTTGCTATCCGGCAAAGCTTACTCATGGCCATATTATGAGCTTGCTTGAAAAAGGAATATCAACAATATTTTATCCCTGTATACCATTTTCAAGACAAGAACACAAAAATGTAGACAATCATTATAATTGCCCTATTGTAATTTCTTACTCAGAAGTTTTGAAAAACAATATAGATGAATTAAAAAACAAAAAAATAAAATTTATTAATCCATTTTTACCTATTGATAATACAAAAAATTTGGTAAAAGTAATTTCAGAATTGGATTGTTTTAAAGAATATAATTTTAAGAAAAAAGAGTTAAATCTTGCTGCAAAAGCTGCGGAGCAAGAATATCAAAAATATCGTGAAGACGTTCATAATAAAGGACAAGAAGTTTTAAAATATATTGAAGAAAATGATAGCCGTGGAATTGTTTTAGCTGGTCGTCCATACCACGTTGACCCTGAAATTAATCATGGAATTGATACATTAATCACAAGTCTAGGATTGGCTGTTTTAAGCGAAGACAGTATTTCAGATAAATTAGATCTTAATAAAGACATTCGTGTGGTAGATCAATGGACATTCCACTCAAGATTATATTCTGCTGCAAATTTTGTTGGAAATAATGACAGATTAGAATTAATACAATTAAACTCATTCGGGTGTGGTGTTGATTCTATTACAACAGACCAAGTCGAAGAAATTCTAAAAAGTTATGACAATATGTACACATTAATAAAAATAGACGAAATAAATAATTTAGGTGCAATTAGAATTCGTATTCGTTCTCTTTTAGCAAGTATGAATAAAAAAATTGCCATGAAAAAAGAATTATCTGAAAATAATCTAGGAAATTATGATATAAAACGAGTAATGTTTACGAAAGAGATGAAAAAAGACGGGTACACAATTTTGTGCCCACAATTGTCACCTATTCATTTCGAATTAATTGAATCAGCTGTAAAACCATGTGGATACAATTTAGAAGTTTTAAAAGATTTCAGCCAAAATACTATAGATACTGGATTAAGATATGTAAATAATGATGCTTGCTATCCGGCAATTTTGACAACAGGCCAATTAATAGAAGCTCTTCAATCTGGAAAATATGATTTAAATAAAACAGCTTTAATAATATCTCAAACAGGCGGTGGCTGTAGAGCTACAAATTATATTGGATTTATTAGAAAAGCTTTAAAAGATTCAGGCTTTGAAAATATTCCAGTAATTTCCTTTAATATTGTAGGTCTAGAAAAATCAACAGGATTTAAAATAACTCCAAAATTAATAGAAAATTTATTGAAAGCTGTTGTATATGGTGATTTGATGCAAAAAGTTCTTTACAAAAATAAAGCTTATGAAAAAAATAAAGGCGAAACTCAAAAGCTTTATGATTTATGGATGTTGAGAATTAAAGATTTAATAAAAAATGGAACATATAAACAATTTAAACAATCTATGTTTGACATAGTTAGAGATTTTGAAAAAATTGAATTTATTCCAAATTTAGTAAAACCAAAGGTTGGCGTTGTCGGTGAAATTTTAATTAAATATCATCCATTTGGAAATAATTTTGTAATTAATAAATTAGAAGAAGAAGGCGCTGAAGTAGTTATGCCAGATTTAATGGGATTTTGCTATTATGTAGTAACTTCAAAAATTACTTTTAATTCATTAATAAAGACAAATAAAACACTTGCTTATGTTTTTAAATGGGTAATAAAATTATTAGATATTTTAAATAGAAGTTATAGACAAGCACTTTCTGAATCTAAAAAAGATTATTTGCCATTAGCTGATATTTGGGAATTAGAAAATAGTGTTAAAGATATTTTATCAATAGGAAATCAAACTGGTGAAGGCTGGTTTTTAACCGCAGAAATGGTTGAATTTATTAATCATAATATTCCAAATATTATTTGTGTTCAACCTTTTGCATGCTTGCCAAATCATGTCGTTGGAAAAGGAGTAATTAAATCAATTAGAGAAAAATATCCAAACGCAAATATTAGTCCTATTGATTATGATCCAGGCGCTAGCCAAACAAATCAAACAAATAGAATTAAATTATTAATGACTGTTGCAAAAGATAATTTAAATAAAAATAAAAATCAGAAAAAATCGATTGAAATAGAAAATGTTGTAAATAATAAAAAGAAAAAAATTAAGTCTTAACTAGGTTTAGTTAAGATTTAATTTTTATATTTTTTAATAAATAATTAATTAAACGAAAATAAAGTTAAATAAAAATTTTTATAATTTCTGTTGACAAAAAGCCTTTTAGGTGTTAATATATATGTGTTGTTATTTTGAACAATACCAATGGAGAGGTGGTCGAGTTGGTTTATGGCACCAGTCTTGAAAATTGGCGTAGGTTTGTAGCCTACCGTGGGTT
>CANPWV010000026.1 GCA_947585105.1 uncultured Clostridia bacterium | reverse complement strand
AGTCCTAATTTATGGACTTTTCTCTCATACAATCAATTTTTTTACTAAGTGGAATTTACTTCTTTAACTAACTAAATTAATTGTGATTAAAATTGTACACTAGATAAAATTCATCATAAAATAATAAAACGACTATCATTGTACTGCTTATTTTAGCTCGGTGTATCTCTAAACGCAATAATTCGGGGATAATGGAATCATTTCTAACGCGATGGATGCAGATATGAAAAATACTATTTCGATTATAGAAGAATTCTTACAAGAAAAATATGTTGAATTATATGATAAACAAGGAAATGATAATGGAGAAACATCAAAAATAGATTTGCTTCAAAAATATTATAGTAATTATTTTTATATTCCAAAAGATTATGGCTATGGAAATTTAACTTATGTAATAAATAATGATGGAAAAGCATTATATTTACTTAAAAAATCAGGATTGCCTGAAGAAATTCAAAAAGTTATGAAAGGCGGAGACGATAAAGGAAAAACATATACAGATTTCCAGAGCTTAAATGATGTTTATGGAGTAACAAAAGATTTAAAAGTGTATTATTCAGCTGGAAGTGGTGAAGATATTTTCGCACTAGATGAAAACCTAGAACTAGATAGCGACAATTTACAAAGAAAAGTATTTGATAATAAAGGAGAAGATGGCTATTATGAAACACTTTCAAGCTATGATATAGACAAAAATGGAGAGCTATCATTAGAAGAGGCAAAATCTGTAAAAAATTTAACAGTCGATTCTGAATCAAATATAAAATCATTTAGCGATTTGTATAACTTAGTTTCACTACAAAAATTAGTGATAGATGGTAAAACTTTAAGTGATTTAAATGGAATACAAAATTGTCCTAATTTGATATATGTGTATTTCAAAAATGTGTACATTTCTGATTACAGCGGATTAGGCGGATTAGAAGATAGATTACAATATTTATATTTTTATAATGTAGATGATGGAGAATTATCTAAATGTTGCAATGGAATAAAAGATGGAAATTTTAGCAAATTACAATATTTGGCTGTAGGTGGGTACAGTAATTGGTATGAAATAAATGATGGAAATTCTAGTATTACATATAATAATACTGTATCTTATAAAAGTTCTAGAACTATAACAACTTTGAAACCGTTTGAAAGTTTAACAGATATAACAAAAAGATCAGTAAGATATCTATGTATAAATAACAATAATATTAATGATGAAAATTTAAATTCTCTAAATGGGTTTACAAATTTATATTTATTAAGAGCTGAGTATAATAGTATAAAATCGCTAGTGGGTCTTGAAGATTCAAAGAAATTAACATATTTATATTGTTGTAATAATTTATTAGGAACAGATTGTAATGAAGATGGGACAGATAAATCAAAAGACTGTTTATCAAGCTTAGAAAATAAAAATATAGAAAACGCTGAAAATGTTGATGGTAGAACAGATGGATTATTTTACGTAAATTTAAGAAATAATATTAATTTAAAATGGGTAAATTATTTTTCAAAGGATACAGATATAAAGTATTTGTATATGAGTGGTTGTAATCCAGATATGAACGTAAATAGTATTGCTAAAATTCTTTTAAATTGTGGGAATAATTATGATTTACCATGTAAATTTTTATCAGGAACAAAATATAATTGGAATGATTATTTTTATGTTGGAACGTCTGTTGAAGGCAAGCAAGAACTTACAGCTACTAGATTAAAAAGTGATTTAAAAGGAAATAGTACAATAACTTGTTTAAATCTTACAAATTGTAAAACAGGAAAAAATGATGGAGAGGAGATAACAGATTCAGTATTAAATGAGATTTTAAAATCTATGCCTCAGCTCGAGTTTGTAACTTTAAATGGAACTAATTTAGAAAATCTAGGATTCTGCGGACTAGATGGAGGTACTGGGGTAGGTTCCGTAGATTTAGAAAATTTAAATTTACATTCTTTTTGTCCGAATTTAATAGAATTAGATTTAAGAGATACTTATGTGACAGATTTATCACTTTTAAATAATGTAATAAAAAAGACAGTTGAGAATCCATCTGGGAGAAATATGGGAACTTTAAGATTGAGTAATAGTTTGAAGATTGGTGGTGATGGAAAAGGTATTGTACCGAGTTTGAGAGATATTGAAAATGTTATAAATGGTTTGACTGGAACACAAAATTTAGGTGGTAGTGGCAACGGTGGACTGGTTTTAAGATCTTTTGATTTGTTAAAAAAATTGGAAGATTGTACACATTTAGAAAAATTAAATATTGTGATGTGGGGTAATGTTGGAAGATATGGAGGACGTGTTGATTTAAGTGGTTTGGCAAATTTAACTAATGCTACGATTTGTGGATTACGGAACTACATTTATCTTTCCATCAAAAGTGAAGTATCTGAATTTGGATCAGTTGTTTCCACCTATTTTGTCAGAAGGTTCGAACATTGATTATTTGAGGTTATTGTGTGAAGAATCATATGTGGGTAGTTTTGGAGCATCACAATGGAAAGAATTTTTTGAAAGTGTCGAAATGTGTGAAAGAATTGGATCTTTAGCATTGGATCGTAACAACAATTTAGGTGATTTGAATTTTGTAAGTGAATTGTCTGGTGTGACGAAAGATAGTGCTTTTTTTGATGGTGATAACATAGATTATCTAGAAATTACTTGTAGTCATGTGGGAAGTGGAAATATTTTGGGTGGTTTAACAGGAATAAGGACTTTATATGTTAAAAGTCTTAATGGTTATGGGGATTTTTCGTTACTTAGTACTGCAACTAGTTTGATTACATTATCTGTAGCAGGTTCTGATTTAAATAGTCTGAATTGGGTTAGTAGTTTGGAAAACTTGACAACATTGACAATTTCAAATTCTTTGAATTTATTTAGTTTGGTAGGAATTGAAAATTTAAATAATCTTAATAAATTGACTGTGAACGATACAGGTGTTTCTTCCTGTGTTCCGCTTAAAGACATGACGAACTTAACATATTTAGATTTGAGAAATAATGCTATTGGACAAATGAGTGATGATGGAGGTGTTCCAAGATCAAACCTAGATATTTTATATCAATTAAATCCAAATGTAACAAGGGAAGATGGAAAGAAAGGTAAACTTACCTCTTTATATTTACAAGGAAATACAGGTTTAAAAGGAATAATTGATACACATCCAATTTTGAAATTAACTTGGGCTAATGGAAAGATTTGGGAATAGGAGTAAATATGAATAAAAAGATTATAATTATTTTTTCAATTTTAATTTTAACAGTTGCAATTTTAATGATATTTGGATTTAGAAGAAAAGAGATTGTAGGTGGAAGTTCATCAAATGAAACTTCTTTAGAGAAACCTACAGCTCAATATGACGAAAATACAGGCTATTACTATGTAAAAGACAGTAAAACAGGTGAAATTAGAGGAGCGAGTAAAGATGAAGCTGAATTAAAAATTTATATAGATAATCCTGATTATGATCCAGATCCATTTACAACAAATCCAAGTAATTTAGATGAATTTATTAATATGGGTTCTGAAAATTCTCCAGAAATATAAAATAATATATAAAACAAATTTATCACTTGACTTTTTTTATACTTAATAATACAATTGAATTGTTCAGAGAATAAGGAGGAAGAGTCATGGAAACTAAAGATAAAAAAGAAGTCAGAATTAATAATGAATTTGGAAAAGGATGGGTTTTAAAAGCTATATTTGGTCCTGCTCTGGCTACTGTGATTATAATGCTTATTGTCTTTTTGTGTACGGGATTCATTTTTGAAAAATTTGGTGCTGATTCAGAATCTTTAAGAAAAATAGATGAGACTTTTGAAATGATTTCTAAGGTTGGTTTGATTATACTTGCTATAAGTGTTGTTTTATTAGTGATTGTATTTTTATTCTGCGGTAGAAAATATATGAAAAATCGTAAAAATTTGACATCAGATGAAAAGATTGAAAATTCAAATCTTAATAAAATGAGAATTTTGAAAATTTTTATTGAGTTTATTTCATTTCTTGTAGTTTTAGGAATTATGTGTTTGATTGCTGTATTTTGTATAATAAACCAAGATAAATCTATTCAAATTACACAGATGTCTACGATAGCTACTTTTGTACTGATTATTGTAGGACTAGCAATTTTAACAATATTTTGGTATACATTGAAATATATATCAGTTGGAAAAAAAGAAGCAGAAAATAAAGATAAAGAAAATAAATAAAATTTAAGATTAATACTTGAAAATTCAGGTATTAATCTTTTTTTTAAGTTGCAAAAATTATGTAAATGTTATATAATGGAAATGATGTTAGTATTTAAGGAGAATTTAAATATGGTTGATATATTAAAAGGTTTATGGAAGTGGATTTTAGCAATTTTAATAATACTTCTTTTAGGAGGAATTATATTAGCACTTAGAATTTTTGTATTTGATAGAAATTATGATGGAACTGCTGATTCATTAAAAAATAAAAATGGAAGTACTAGTTCAAGTTCATCAAGTACTTCATCATCAGGAAGTTCATTATCAAACGGAATAAAAGATATTACAAACGCTACTGCTTCACGGTTATAACGAAGATAGAGAAAACTATGATTATAATGTTCATAATTTTGACGAAGCTTTTCTAATGTATGAAGGAGAAGTAAATCAAGATTCTGTAGAATATATTTTAGATCATTTAATTGAAAATTCAAATGGTGATTTTTACGCTAGAACTGGTGTAACCGCTGTAAACTTCGGAAACAACGTAAGTATTAAATATGAAGGAAACGTTTTAGAATATCAAAATTCAATTATGAATTTAAAAGGATTTGTAGAATCTGGAAAATATGATGTTTCTTTCAAATATGGTGGATTTGGAAGCTATGTTAATGAAATTGTTATTACTAAAAAATAATTGGAAAGAGAGTTTTTGTTTAAATGGAACTTGCAAATGAATGGAAAGATTATGAAATTTTAGATATGGCTGAACGGCGAAAAATTAGAGCGTTGGGGAAATATTATTTTAATAAGACCTGACCCTCAAATTATTTGGAAACAAAAAAGTTTTCCAAATAAATGGAAAAATTTTGATGCACGTTACAATAGAAGCTCTTCTGGTGGAGGCGGTTGGAAATATAATAAAAAACTTCCAGACAATTGGCAAATAAAATATAAAGATTTAACTTTTAATATAAAGCCAATGGGATTTAAGCACACAGGACTTTTTCCAGAGCAAGCTGTTAATTGGGATTGGATGATAGAAAAAATCAAAAAATCAAAAAGAAATGTAAAAGTATTAAATTTGTTTGCTTATACAGGTGGTGCTACTGTTGCTTGTAGTTACGCTGGAGCTGAAGTTGTACATGTTGATAGTTCAAAAGGAATGGTATCTTGGGCAAAAGAAAATATCATTTCTTCAGGGCTTTCAGATAGACCAGTTAGATTTATAATTGATGATGTAACAAAATTTGTATCTCGTGAAATAAGAAGAGGAAATAAATATGACGCAATAATTATGGATCCTCCATCTTATGGAAGAGGAAAAAATGGGGAAGTATGGCAATTTGAAAATAATATTTCAGATTTAGTAAAACTTTGTACAAAAGTTTTATCTGATAATCCTTTATTTTTCCTTATAAATTCTTATACTACTGGAATTTCAAGCAAAGTATTAGAAAATATTTTATTTTTGGAATTAAACAATCAAAATGAATTAGATGTAAAAACAAAAGAAAAAATTTCAAAAGGAAGTTTTTCGTCAGGTGAAATTGGAATACCAATGAAAGACTCAAAAATAGTTTTACCATGTGGTATTTATAGCCGTTGGGAGAGTAAATAATGGAGTTAAATGTGATTTATGAAGATAATCATGTTATAGTTGTAGAAAAGCCGGTTAATATTCCTTCACAAGGAGATAAAACCGGCGATTTAGATATGCTTACAATAATAAAAGATTATCTTAAGAAAAAATATAATAAGCCTGGAGACGTTTATTTAGGCTTAGTTCATAGATTAGACAGACCGACTCGGGCGGAATAATGGTTTTTGCCAAAACTTCAAAAGCTGCTTCAAGGCTTTCTGAGCAAGTTAGAAATAAAGAATTTCACAAAAAATATTTAGCAATAGTAGATGGGAAAATGGAACAAGAAAGAGGAGTTTACACTGATTATTTACTAAAAAACGAAAAGACAAATACATCAAAAATTGTTCCTAAAGATACGAAAAATTCTAAACTTGCTGAGCTTGAATATGAAGTTATAAAATACAATGAAGAGATTAATTTAAGTGTTGTAAAAGTTGATTTACATACAGGTCGCCATCACCAGATAAGAGTTCAATTTGCTTCAAGAAATCACGCTTTATCAGGTGATCAGAAATATGGAACAAGAGGAAGAGGAAAACAGCTTGCTCTTTTTGCTTGTTATTTAAGCTTTATTCACCCAACAACAAAAGAAAGGCTAGAATTCGAAATCGAGCCTTCACATATTGGAAGCTGGAAGATTTTAGATTAAGTATATATAGCGCAAGAGAGCTTCAGAAATTCATTCAGTATATAAATATATATTCTCCCAGCTCCTCCCACCTTCGTACAATCTATTGACTTTAATGATAATCCTTAAAGTCAATATCTTGTAAACTCGGCGGTCCCCAGAAGTGATATTTTGCTTACGCAAAAATCCCATGCTTCGCCAGCGGTCGCTTGGTCGAATATATATTTATATACTGAATATATTATCAGCGAAAGTTGAACTTGCGCTGTTTAGATAATTTAGTAAAAAACGCTTGAATAAAAAGCGATTTTATAATATAATATAAACAATTTTTAAGAAAGGGGAGAGTGAGAATGAAATTATCACAAACAGGAACTGGTACAGTTAAACTAAATAATATAGACGAAATGTATCCAGGTCAAAGTATTTTACTACAAACAGGCCAACTTGTTCAATATGGAGCAGGTTTATTTGGCTATAATACAGTTCCATTACTAGTTAGAAGAAATGTAGAGAAAATAATAGTAGAGACTCTAAATAAATATGGCTGTATTGAGGTTCTTCTTCCCACACTTCAACCAGATACTCTTTGGAAAAATTCAGGTAGATTTGACCAATATGTAAATGATGGAACTATGCTTTTAACTCAGTCAAATAAAGGTGTATTTTGCTTAGCACCAACAGGTGAAGAAGCTATGCTTGAATTTTTAAGAGAGAAAATAAAATCTTATAAAAATTTACCAATTACATATTATCAAATTGGCGAGAAATATAGAAATGAAATAAGAACAAGAGGATATCTTTTAAGAGGAAAAGCGTTTCCAATGCTTGATGCTTATAGCTTTGACAAAGATCCAGATGGAATGGAAAAATCTTATAAAAACGTAAGAAAAGCGTTTTTAGAAGTATTTGAAAAAATCGGTATGAAGGTTATTCCTATTGTTGCTGATAATGGTGCAATGGGAGGAAAAAAGAGTGAAGAGTTTATGCTTATTTCTAACCAAGGTGAAGACAAGATTTTATATGACGAAAAAACAGGAGTAGGCTTAAATACAGAGATTTTAGAAAAAGAAAATTATAAAGAATATTTAAAAGAAGAATATGGAATTGAAGATATCTCAAATTTCAAAGAAATTAGAACAATGGAGCTTGGCCATATTTTCCAATTAGGAACTAGATATTCAGAAATAATGAATGGAAAATATATTGATCAAAATGGAGAAGAAAAATATTTTTATATGGGTTGCTATGGAATTGGAGTTAGTAGAACTGTAGCTGCTTTATATGAACAATGTTTAATAAATGACCCAAAATTTGGTCCATGTGGATTTTCCTTACCAGAAAATATAGCGCCATTTAAAATTCAAATTGTTTCTAAATCAGATGATGAGGAAAAATCAAAAATTGCCGAAAAACTTTACGATACTTTAAAAGAAAATGGAATTGAAGCAATTTTAGATGATAGAGACTTACAAATAGGTGGAAAAATAAAAGATGCAAAAGTCTATGGAACACCTTTTGTTACTGTAATTGGAGATAAATTTGATGGCGAAAATTATGAAATTGAGTTTATCAAAACAGGTGAAAAACAATCTATGAAATTAGATGAATTAATAAAAAAAATAAAATAAAGGAGAAAGTAAAAAGCTTTGAAATATAAGCTTTTTACTGTGGGATTTATGAATAGTAAAGATTTAGCGGAACTAATATTTCCAAATGTTAAAGGTGTAGAATATTATGAAAAAATGTATCCTGAAAGAAATTTACCAGAAGGTGCTCAAGTTGTAAGAGTTGCACCTAGCCCAACAGGTTTTATTCATGTTGGAGGAATTTTTCAAGGATTAATTGCTAAGAAAATAGCTGAACAAACAGGTGGAGTTTTCTTTGTAAGAATTGAAGATACAGACCAAAAAAGAAAAATTGAAAATGGTGTAGAAGAAATTTTAAACGCTTATAAAGATTATGACCTTTACCCAGATGAAACTGTAGGAAAAGGAAATTATGGGCCTTATGTTCAAAGCGAAAGAAAAGATATTTATCAATCTTACGCCAAAAAAATGATAGAAGATGGTTTAGCTTACCCATGTTTTTGTTCTCAAGAAGAACTTGACCAAATTAGAGAAAATCAAACAAAAGCTGAAGAAAGAACTGGTTATTATGGAAAATGGGCTAAATGTAGAAATATGCCAATAGATATGGCAATTGAAAAAATAAAAGCTGGAGTTCCTTATATTATAAGATTTAAATCACCTCGGAAATCCTGATAAGAAAATAAAACATAAAGATGTAATAAAAGGAAATATTGATATTCCTGAAAATGATCAAGATATTGTAATTATTAAATCTGACGGTCTTCCAACATATCATTTTGCACATGTTGTTGATGACCATTTAATGAGAACAACTCTTGTTACTCGTAGTGATGAGTGGATTTCTAGTGTTCCACTTCATTTGCAATTATTTTCTTGTATGGGATTTAAAGTTCCAAAGTATGCTCATACAGCTCCACTTGAGAAAAACGATGAAGGTTCAAGAAGAAAGTTAAGTAAAAGAAAAGACCCTGAAGCTGCTGTAAGTTATTATACAACTGAAGGAATTCCAAAAGAAGCTCTAAAAGAGTATTTAATGAATATAGCAAATTCTAATTTTGAGACTTGGAGAAAACAAAATCCTGACAAAGATATGATGAAAGATTTTGATTTCCAAATCAACAAAATGGGAGTAAGTGGTGCTTTATTTGATATGGTGAAACTTTTAGACGTATCAAAAGGGGTAATTTCAAGATTTGATAAATATGAAGTATATGATTTTGCTTCAAATTGGGCTGAAAAATTTGATAGTGAATTAAAAGAAATGTTAGAAAAAGATAAAGAATATTCTTTAAAAGTTTTAGGAATTGAAAGAGGAAATGTAAAGCCTCGTAAAGATATATCAAAATGGTCTGATGTAAAATATATAATTTCATATATGTATGATGATAAATTTTTAAATGAAAAAATTAACTATGAATGGCAAAAGGTAACTGACAAAGAGAAAATTAAAGATATTGTAAATACATATTTTAACGAATATTATGATGAAAATGATGACAAACAAGTTTGGTTTGATAAAATGAAAGATTTAGCCGAGAAAAAAGGCTTTGCAAGAGAAGTGAAAGATTATAAATCAAATCCTGAAAATTACCCATTAGGTCATGTTGGAGATGTAAGCACAGTAATTAGAGTTGCAATGACTGGAAGATGTAATACACCTGATCTTTGCGAAATTTTAAAAGTATTAGGAAAAGATAGTATTAATAAAAGAATAGAAAAACTAAATAAAGAAGCCTAAAAATGATAAAATAATTTTGGGAGATTTTAAAATATGCAAAAGACGATAAAAAAATTTTTAATTTGTTTTGTAGCAAGTTTAATAGTAATAACAATACTTTTAGAAATTCCAACTATTGCTGACTTTGGAGATTATGACAGTTATGATGGATTTAGTAGTTATGATGATGACTGGGGAGGCTCTTCTAGCTGGAGTGACAGCGATTGGGGAAGTTCTTCTAGTAGTTGGGATGATGATTATTATAGTGGCTCTTCAGGTTATTATAGTGGTAGTAGTGGAAGTAGTTTTTTTGATGATTTTTTCCTTTTTATGATTATTAGAAATTTAGGACCTGGACTTATATTAATAATTATTATTTTTGCTTTTTTCTATTATTATAGAAGAAAAGGAAGAAGAAACGAAGTTGATAGAAATTTTGACTATTTAAGAGCTAGAGAAAGAAATAATAGACAGAAAAATAGACAAGCTTTATTTGGTGTAGATGATAAATCAATCGAGGATAGTATTCAACAAGATGATCCATTATTTAATAAAGCTGAATTTTTAAATTATGTTAGTGACACTTTCATAAAGCTTCAATATGCTTGGTCTGATAGAAACTTAGAAGAAGTAAGATATATTATATCTCCTGAATTATATGAGCAAACAAATAGCCAAGTTCAAAGATATATTCAAAATAAACAAATTAATAAACTTGAAAGAATTTCAGTAAATATGTCTAGACTTTATAGTTATGATAAACAAGGTGATAGAGATATTTTAAGAGTTGTTATAGAATCTAAAATGGTAGATTATATTATAGATGAAAATTCTGGAAATGTTATAAAAGGAAATCCTAATGTAGACAATATAAATCCTTATATTTTAACTTTTGCTAGAAAAACGGGAATTAAAACAGAAGAAGGTGGATTAAAACCAGTAACTATGAATTGTCCAAATTGTGGTGGTGCGACAACAATTCTATCTTCTGGAAAATGCCCATATTGCGGAAGTATTATAACAACAAGAAATAATAATTGGACATTAACAGAATTAAAAGTATATAGACCAAACGCATAATTAAGAGGAGAAAATTTCTCCTCTTTTTTGTTATAAAAGTCTTGTTATTTTTTTCATTAAAATATATAATGGAATAGAATTAAAAAATAAAAAATGGAGGCTATTTAAAATTGGCAAACACTATTTTTAATAATATGGTGCAAAATGAAATTCCAGAAAAACCTAGGAGAAGAGGCTTAAAGATACTTACATTTTTATTAATTTTTTTAATTGTACTTGCTATTACTGGAATTATAATATTTATATTTCTAAAAAATCAAGTTAAAACAACGCCAAAAGAAGAATTTATTAGTTACTTAGGTAAAACCAATATTTCAAATAATTTTAATTTTGAAATGATGAAAACTTTAAATACAAGATTAGATAATGAAACATCAGAATCTACTTCAAATATAACAGTAAATTTACCATGGCTATTAGAAAACTATGATTTTGATATAAGTGAAGGAGAAGCTGAAATTGTTTCTCAAAATAATCCTGTATCAGAAAAAAGTTCTTCAGATATAACATTAAAATATAAAGATAATGATTTATTAAATTTTAATGTTTTGACTTTAAAAAATAAAATTGGAATTTTCTCAGAAGATATTGTAACTGAATATATAGGCTCAAATTTTTCGAATTTTAATAAAATTGTAGAAAAGTTTGTAGGAACTAATGAAATTTTAGATAATATCGATTTAAATAAATTAAAAAATACTGACATTTCAATTCCAGATTTGCCAGACGGAATACTTACAAAATATTTAGAGGTAATAAATGGAAAAGTTCCAGAAAATTCATTTTCAAGTAAAAAAGTAACATTAGATAGAGATTCTGAAAAGATTGATGTTACTGAATATACAATGACTTTAACAGAAGAACAATGGGTTGAACTTTCAGATCAGTTACTCAAAACATTAGAAAATGATGACGAATTGATTGATGTTTTATTAAACTTTTTAGGAGATGATAAAGAAGAGGTAAAAGAGAGTTTAAAATCTCGGAATAGAAATCTATATAAATTCATTATATAACAATACAATGAATAATAAAAATATATATGTAGTCAAAGTTTATGGTTCAAAAGATGTGACATATAAAATTACAATAGATTTCGCTGAAAAAAGTAGTTTAGACATTGATTTAGATTATAAAGATAATAAAAATATAATGACAATTACGTTATTAGATGAAAAACAACAAAATGGCTATTTAGTAGAACTTACAAAAACAAAGTCAGATGTTTCAGAAGGATTAGATTTTTCAATAAATTTAGTTGAATTATCAGAAATTACAGGAAAAATCGAATTTACTTCAAACTTAGTAAACTCAGGAAGTTTATATACTTTGAAAAATAAAATAGATGTTAATATTTCAAAAATTTCATTTAATATTCAATTTAATAGTGAAATCAATTTTAAATCAGTTGATATAAAAAATTTGACAGAAGAAAATTGCGAATTTTTAGATGAATTAGATCCAGATATACAAAAAACTAAAATTGATGCGATAAGAGAAAAAGGAATTGATGTTATAGATACTAAATTAGTAAGTCAAGGTTTAAAGTCAATAAAAAATGAGGAAAATGATAATAAAGGAACAGAAACTCCTGGAACGATTGACATGATTTCAACAAGAGAAGAAATTAAACAAAAGATAGAAGAAAGTTTGCTTGAAGCTAGAGCAAGAGCGGAAAGTGAAGGAAGAGTATATACAATAAATGATTTAATTGATTTAGAAATCACAGATTCAGCTGTTTCAGTTTCTATTAATGGAGACGAAGCAATTTTAAATGTTGACGGATTAGATTTTAAAATAAATTCTAATTTTGAAATATATGAATAAAGGAGTTTGATTTATGAAAACTGAAGAAGAAAAATTAAAAAAGAAGTTAAATGTAACTACTACTATTATTGTGTTATTACTAATAGTGCTTTTGGTAATTTTATCAATTGTTCTTATTAGAATATTTAGTGTGAAAGATGGAATTAATAACAATGATTCAAACATGGGATTAGTTACTCAAAGTGATGATTATGTGTTTTTCTATGATTACAGTAAAGGATTAGTAAAAAAGAATAAAGATGGTTCAAAAGCTCTAACAAATGATTCGGCTTATTCTTTGCAATATCTTGATGGAAATATATATTACGCTACTCCAAACGCTAATGGTGGAATGGACATAAAAAAGATAACAAGTGATGGAAAAAATGAAAAAGTATTAATATCAATACAAACAAACTCTACAAAAATATATTTACAAGACAATAAAATTTATTATTTAACATCAAATCCTGATACAATTTCAAGAATAGATTTAAATGGTGAAAATGAAGAAGTTGTTTTAAAAAGAAGTGTTATTGACTTTAAAGTTGTAGATAATACTATATATTTTGCTGACATGATGGGTTATTTGAATACTATTGATACAGATGGAAAAAATTATAAAACTATTATAAAAGAATCAATTTTCAGCGAATTTCAAATTTTGAAAAATTATGTATATTATTTTAATAGCAATGACAGTAAATTAGTAAAGATTAATTTAAAAAATACTAAGGAGAGACAAACAGTTACAGATAAATTAGATTGTAATATTTATAATGTCACAACAAATGGAATTTATTATTTTAATAAAGGAACTTCAAAAATCTGTTATGTTTCTTTAAATGGAAAAGATTCAAGAGACATTGTAAAAGTAAATACTGAAAATACTAATATAAATATTGTTGGAACAAATCTTTATTATATAGACAATAAAGACGGCTTAGTAGTTACAAAAGTTATAGGAACAAATGGAAAAAAAATTAAGTAATTTGTATTGACATTTATTTTTACAAAATATATATTATAAGTGTATTTAAACAAAAGAAAAATTGAGAATGAGAAAGGTGGTATTCGAAAAAGTTATGAAACTTGGAACAGTTGTATATGAAGGTAAAATATATAATTTAGATTACATGAATACCAATGAAGTTAAAGAATTGCTTAAAAAAATTGAGCAAAAAAAAGAAAATGAAATTTCTCAGGGAATGAAAATTACCAAAAGATTAAGGGCTTAGAATAAATCGATAAGGAAGGTAATTGTAGATGGAAAAAAATGATGTGGAAGAATATGCAAACCTTGCATTAAAAAGATTTTATGATACAGCTACTGATAATATACAAACGAGCGCGCTTGTAAATCGTGCGCTTGCTGATAAAATCTCAACAGAGACTATAAATCAAAAAGTTAATAATCAATTTAATTCAATATATACAAGTATAAATAGAATTAACCCAAAATTTAATGAAACATCTAAAAATTATGGTGTTATAAAAAAAGATATATTAGATGTTTTAACAGATTATGAGACAAGTTTAACTGAATTTAGTGATTATTATGATGTAAAATTAGAAAAACTTATATTAAAAAAAGTTGAATTAGAAGCTCACTTAGTTGGAAAAGTTTTTAGAGAAGAGGCTTTAAAGAGTGATGAAAATAAAAAGATGAAACTAAGAGATAAAGATTATTTAGGAAAAACTTTTTCAGAGAAAAGTAAAAATATTGTTGAAAAAGTTAATTCTCAAAAACAAGAAAATGATTTTGTAGACTATAAAGATATTAGCCATCTTCAAGATTTAGAAGATTTAAAAGTAGAAGAAACTGAAAAGATGGATAAAACAATTGAAAAAGTTCAAGAAAATGATAAGACTAATCAAGCTGAAATTCAAGGAATAGAAAAAGAAATAAAAGAAATTTCAAAACAAATAAATGAATTAAATGAAAAGAAAAAAATTGGATTAGAAGAGGCTATGGAGACTAGAGAAAAGTGGATTTCAACTACACTTAGAAAACCTAGTGTATGGTCTAAAACAAAGACATTTTTTTCAAATAGATTTAATACAGCAAAAGTAGTCTCAAAGACTGTAATTGCGCCACTTAAGATGAAAGTTAAAGAGTTTAGAATTAATGAATTAGAAGGATTAAAAGAGGAAGAGTAATGAAGGGAGTTCTAGAAAGAGATTTTGCTGGAAAAATTTCTAATGTTTTCCAAAAAGCTATAGGAAATTATTCATGGGAAATTGGCTTAGCAATTGGACCTTTTAAAACAACATTAAAAGCTAGTCCAACACAAAACTTAAATAAAGAAGAGGAAATTGAAAGATAATTGTTTACAAATTAAAAATATTGTGTTATAATATCACTCAATGATAAATATTAAAGCCGTTTGGAGAAAGTTAAGTAGGAATCAGTAAAATATATCTAGAGAGAATAAGTAATTGTGCTGGAAGCTTATTTATATATTTGATTTTGAAATTTCGCTTTTGAGGCTCTTACTTGAAGGCTTAGGCTTGTAGGGTTAGACGGTTGCTACGTTATAGCTAAAATAAGGTTTTAAACTTTTGTTTAAAATGAAAATAGGTGGTACCACGAAATTAAAATTCGTCCTATATATTCTATAAGAATATATAGGTTTTTTGTTTATAAGGGGGAGAAAATTAAATGGAAGAATTAATCAAAAAGATTGAACAAGACGCCGAAAAGAAAATTGCTGAAATCAAAGACAACAAAGAATTACAAGAACTAAAAGTAAAAATTTTAGGAAAAAAATCTGAACTTTCTGAAAGCTTGAAAAAGTTGAAAGATGTAAGTCAAGAAGAAAGACCAAAGATGGGAGCTTTAGTAAATAGTGTAAGAGAAAAGCTTGAGAATAAAATAAAAGAGATGGAGAAAAAGTTTGAAGAAAAAGAACTAGAACAAAAGCTTTCAAAAGAAGCTATTGACGTTACACTTCCATCAAAAAAGGTAAGACGTGGAAGTGAACATCCTTTAAATCGCGTAATCGAAGAAATTGAAGATTTATTTACATCTATGGGTTATGATGTTGTTGAAGGTCCAGAGCTTGAGACAGACGAATTTTGTTTTGAAAGATTAAATCTTCCAAAAGGTCATCCAGCTCGTGATATGCAAGACAGTTTTTACATTACAGACAAATATTTACTTCGTACGCAAACATCTTCTGTTCAAGCTAGAACAATGGTTGCAAACGAAGAAAAAACTCCAATTAGAATTATAACTCTTGGAAAGACTTACAGAAGAGAGGACGACGCGACACACTCACATCAATTCAATCAAATCGAAGGTTTAGTTATAGACAGAAAAGAGACAAAAATTTCTCTTGCTGATTTAAAAGGAACTTTAGAAGTATTTATGAGAAAGATGCTTGGAGAAAAGACAGAACTTCGTTTCCGTCCAAGTTACTTCCCATTTACAGAGCCATCTTATGAAGTTGATGTAACTTGTTTCAAATGTGGTGGAAAAGGTTGCCCACTTTGCAAGCAAACAGGATGGATTGAAGTTTTAGGTTCTGGAATGGTACATCCAAATGTATTAAAAATGAATGGATATGATCCAGATAAATTTGCTGGATTCGCCTTTGGAACTGGAATTGATAGACTTGCAATGTTCAAATATGGAATTACAGACATGAGATATCTTTACACAAATGATATTAAATTCTTAAATCAGTTCGATAGAATGGACAAGTAGTATCTATTTTCAATATATATGTTTTCATAGCTCCTCCCACCTTCGCACAAGCTATAAAATTTAATGATTTAAAGCCTGAAATTCTTAAATCAATAGCTTGTAAGCTCGGCGGTCCCCACAGCGGTCGCTTATTCAAACATATATATTGAAAATATTATAAATAATATATTAAAAGGAGAATATAAAATGAAATTAAGTTTAAATTTTGTGAAAGATTACATAGATTTAAGTGATGAGCTTACAGTTCATCAAATTGCTGAAGATATGACTCGTAGTGGAAATGAATATGATAGCGAAGGACCTCTTGTAAGTGGAACAAATTTAGTTATAGGAAAAGTTCTAACTTGCGAAAATCATCCAGATTCAGATCATTTACATGTTTGCACAGTAGATGTTGGAACAGAAGTATTAAATATTGTTTGTGGTGCTCCAAATGTTAAGAAAGGTCAAAAAGTAATTGTTGCTAAAGTTGGAGCAGAGCTTCCAGATGGAACAATTAAAAAAGGAATGATTCGTGGACAAGAGTCAAATGGAATGATTTGTGCTTTATATGAAATTGGAATTGATAAGAAATTTTTATCAGAAGAAGATAAAAATGGAATCCATGTATTGCCTGAAGATGCGCCAGTAGGAAAAGATCCAGTAAAATATATGAAATTAGATGATGAAGTAATTGACTTTGATTTAACTGCAAACAGAGGAGATTTACTAAGTATTTTAGGAATGGCTTATGAATTAGGTGCAATTTATGATAAAAAGGTAAAAAATGTTGATATTTCTCACAAAGAGTCTGGAGAAGATATAAACAAATCTTTTAAAGTAAATGTAAATACTCCAAATTGCTATACTTTTTTAGCAAGAAGAGTTGAAAATGTTGAAATAAAAGAAAGCCCTGATTTTATCAAAAATAGATTAATCGCGTGTGGAGTAAGACCAATAAATAATGTTGTAGATATTAGTAATTATGTAATGTTGGAATTAGGTCAACCGCTACATTTCTACGATGGAGACAAATTAAATGGCGTTTTAGAAGTAAGGCAAGCTGAAAAAGGCGAAAAATTAAAGACTCTTGATGAACAAGAAAGAATTTTAGATGAAAGCGATTTAGTAATTTCAAATGGAAAAGAAGCTATTGGCTTAGCTGGTGTAATGGGAGGACTTTCAACAGAAGTAGAAAGTGATACAAAAAATATTATAATTGAATCTGCAATATTTGATTCTGTAATGGTTAGAAAAACTTCTAAAAAGATTTTAAGAAGTGAATCATCTAACAGATTTGAAAAAGGTATTGATCCAAACAGAACTTTTATGGCGATAGAAAGAGCTTGCCATTTATTAGAAAAATACGCAGGTGGAACAGTTATAAAAGGAAGATGCGAATATAACAAATCAGACTTAAAAGATAGAGTAATAACAATTAATTACAGCGCTATAAATGATTTATTAGGAACTGTAATTCCAAAAGAAGAAGTTTTAAATGTATTTAGAAAATTAGGATTTACATCAAAAGATAATGGAAATTCAGCTGAAGTAACAGTACCTAGAAGAAGATTAGATATTGGAATTCCAGAAGATTTAATCGAGGAAGTTAGCCGTATTTATGGAGTTGACAACATCGAAGGAAAGCTTCCAATTGTTCCTATGAAAAGAGGTTCAAGAAATAATACATTAAGAGAAATCAGAAGAAAAATGGTAAATTTAGGGCTTAATGAAACACTTACTTATGTTTTGATTAATGAAAAAGAAGTTCATAAATATACAACAGACGATTTTGAAGAATTAAGATTATTAGACCCTATGACAGAAGAGAGAAATGTTTTAAGATATAGTTTAATTCCTTCTCTTGTTAAAACTTATGAATATAACAAAGCTCACTATAATAAAGATGTTTCTATATTTGAGATAGGAAAAGGCTTTTTCAAGAAAGGCGAGGAATACGGCGAAAATACTAAACTTTGCGCGTTAATGACAGGAAGATATTTTGATTCATTAGGAAATGATCAAAAAGTTGATTTTTACGTAATTAAAGGTGTTGCCGAAGAAATTTTAGATTATTTAGGCTATAACGGAAGATATAGTTTTGTAAAGCCAAAGAATGAAATTAAAGAATTTCATCCATATCAAACTGCTGAAATATCAGTAAACAATAATGTTTGCGGAATTGTTGGAAAATTACATCCAAATGAAACAAAAGACGATATTTATGTTTTAGAAATTAATCTAGACAAATTATTAGCTAAAAAGACTGGAAAAATGAGTTTTAAAGAGATTTCAAAATTCCCAGCTGTAAATAAAGATTTAGCTTTAGTAGTAGATAAAGAAGTTTCAGCTTGTGACTTGGAAAATGAGATAAAAAAAGCTGGCGGAAAATTATTCTTAGGTTCTAAAATATTTGATGTTTATGAAGGCGAAAAACTTGGAAAAAACAAGAAGAGTATAGCTATTTCTCTAAGCTTTGGAGATATGAATAAAACTTTAACAGATGATGAAGTAAATGAAGCAATATCAAAAATCGTTGAAAGACTAGAAAAATCTTTGAAAGCTGAACTTAGAAAATAAATTAATGGAGATTTAAAATATGAGTAGTGAACCATTAGCTTTTAGGATGCGTCCAAAAACATTAGAAGATTATGTTGGACAAGAGCACGTTATTCGGAAAAGATAAATTATTATATAGAACAATAAAAGCGGATAGATTATCAAGTCTAATACTATGGGGACCACCTCGGTTGTCGGAAAGACTTCACTTGCTAAAGTAATTAGTGAAACAACTAAATATAAGTTTATTAGAATTAACGCTGTAACGAGTGGAGTTGGAGACATTAAAAATGCGATTCAAGAAGCAGATAATCCGCTTTTGAACCCATCTCGGAAAATGTATATTGTTTATAGATGAGATACACAGATTTAATAAATTGCAACAAGACGCGCTTTTGCCTTATGTAGAAAATGGAACAGTAATTTTAATTGGTGCAACAACTGAAAATCCATATTTTGAAGTTAATAAAGCCTTGATTTCTCGTTCAATGGTTGTAAAGTTAGAGCCACTAAGTAAAGAAGATATTATAAAAGTTGTAAGAAGAGCTCTTACTTCAAAAGAAGGGCTTGGCGGTTATAATATAAAAATATCTGACGAGATGATTGACAAAATTGCCGAAATTTCAAATGGAGATGTAAGAACCGCTTTAAATGGATTAGAAGTTGCTGTACTTACTACGAAAATGAATAAAGATGGCTTTATTGAGCTTACAGAAGAGGTTATTAGTCAAAGCTTTAACAAGCCAAAGGCAATGTTTGACAAGACTGGAGATAGTCATTATGACAATATTAGTGCGTTTATAAAATCAATGAGAGGGCGGAGATGCTGATGCAGCTGTATTTTACATGGCTAGAGCTTTGAACGCTGGTGAAGATCCAGTATTTTTAGCTAGAAGAATTGTAATTTGCAGTTCAGAAGATGTAGGAATGGCAAATCCAAACGCGTTAGTTGTAGCGACTTCAGCGATGCAAGCGGTGACAATGATAGGAATGCCAGAGGCTAGAATAATTTTGGCGGAAGCTGCGGTTTATGTAGCAAAATCTCCAAAATCAAACGCTTCATATTTGGCTATAAATAGGGCTTTGGAAGATGTTGCTTCAAAAGACACAGGAACAATACCATTACATATTAGAAACGCTCCAGCTGAACGGAATGAAAGATTTTGGTTATTCTGTTGGCTACAAATATCCTCATGATTTTCCTGGACATTGGGTTGAACAACAGTATCTTCCTGATAAAATGAAGGGAACGAAATATTATATAGAGGACGAAAATTGTAAAGAAATTAAATAATTTTAAAATATGGAATCTTTGATTTTAAAGATTCCATATTTTTCGTCATAAAAGAATAAAACGACAATTATTGTACTGCTTATTTTAGCTGGGGTATCTCTAAACGCAATTATTGGGGATAATGGAATTTTGACTCAGGCGACTAGAGCAAAAGAACTTGCAGAAGAAACTGATAGAAGAGAAAAGATTGAATTAATGGTAATGGGCTATGTTTCGAAAGTAGAAAATTCTAAAGAATCATTACCAACATATTTAACAACAAGAGTCGGAAAAGAAATAGATAGTACAATGCAACTTTTTGATCCAAGAGAAGGACATATTGGAGAAAGAGTAACTG
>CANPWV010000025.1 GCA_947585105.1 uncultured Clostridia bacterium | reverse complement strand
AAAAAATAGCCCTAAATTTAAAATTTTTAGGGCTTATGTTTAAAAAATTTTGGGACATTTTCAAAAATCATTGACACTACTTTCTTGAAAAAATTTTAAAAAATAAAATCAAAAATTTTTTGAAAAGTCTTGACATATATGGTTTGATAGTTTATAATAAGTCTTGTCGTAAGAAAAAAGTATATGCTCCATTAGCTCAGCTGGTCAGAGCAACCGGCTCATAACCGGTGGGTCCAAGGTTCGAATCCTTGATGGAGCACCAAAAGAGGAAGATATTTAAGTCTTTCTCTTTTTATTTTATCTATTTAAAAAACAAAAAGCAGTGACAGGTCACTGCTTTTGTTTTAGAGCTTTGCTTTGAAGCTTAGCTCCAAATTTTAGATTCTTACTTGAAAAATAGTGATAACAAATTGAAGTCTTTGAAAACTGAAACTCCAATGAGCGAAACTGTGCTCATTATTTTTATCAGTATATCGAGAGACGGTCCAACCGTGTCTTTCAAAGGATCTCCAACTGTGTCGCCGACAACGGCAGCCATGTGCTCACTTGTTCCCTTTCTTCCAATGGATTCAATATATTTCTTGGAATTATCCCAAGCTCCACCACTGTTGCCACAGAATATCGCAAGCATAATTGCAGATATCGTTGAACCAATTAAGATTCCAGCAACAAATTCAGGTCCAAATATAAACCCACAGCCGACAGGAACAAGAATCGAAATTAAAGCAGGAAGCTTCATTTCAGCAAGAGCGCCTTTTGTCGCTATTCCGATACATTTCTTGTAATCAGGCTTTACCATTCCTTCTCTTAAGCCCGCGATTTCTCTGAACTGGCGTCTTACTTCATCGACCATCTTTTGAGCTGATTTACTTACAGCCTCAATTAAAAGTCCTGAGAAGTAATAAGCTATAGCTGCACCAACTAAGGTTCCAGCAAGAGTTGTCGTGTTCATAAGATCTAGAGTTACGTCAACTGTTACAGGAGTAAAGCTGTAGAGATATGAGATCATAAGTGAAACAGCAGCAAACGTAGCTGAGCCTATTGCAAATCCCTTGCCAATAGCCGCAGTAGTATTACCAACTGAATCGAGCTTATCTGTTATCTCTCTTACATCTTCTCCAAGTCCTGTCATTTCAGCAATTCCGCCAGCATTATCACTTATCGGTCCATAAGTATCAACCGAAACTGTGACAGCTGCAAACGAAAGCATTCCTACGGCAGCCATTGCGACGCCGAAGAAACCGCAGACGCTATAAGAAAACATAACGCCCAAGCTTAAAATGACGACTTCCATAAGTGTCGATTTCATTCCGACAGACAAGCCTTGTGTGATAGTTATTGCCGGTCCTTCTTTTGAGGCTAAGGCTATTCGTTTTGTTGGATCATAGTCATAACTGGTATAGAACTCGGAAATTCTTCCAATTGCTATACCACAGACAATTCCAACTACCGAAGAAACCCACGGAGACATATATCCAAGCTTAAACGGTAAATCTCCAAAGTCCATATTCATTAGCTTGAAAATTGTCCAACCCAAAGTAAAGACTCCTGTAAGACCAGCTGAAATCCATGTAACCATATTTAACTCTTTGTGAGGATCTTCCCCAGGCTTCTTTATAAAGCTATACCAAAGACACATGGTACATGAAAAAAGTCCATAGCCACAAAACATAATCGGATAAACATAGAGTTTTTCGAGAAGCTCTTCAGAAAACGCCATATTCTTAGCACTGTAGCTTATGAAAATTGATATTATAATGACAATTGCGCTAACAATTGCACCAACATAACTTTCAAGCAAGTCAGAGCCAAGTCCAGCGGTATCTCCTACATTATCGCCAACGCAGTCAGCAATAACAGCGGGATTTCTCGGATCGTCCTCAGGAATATTTTCCTCAGTTTTTCCAACTAAGTCTGCGCCCATATCAGCCGCCTTTGTGTAGATTCCGCCTCCAACACGGTTGAACATAGCAATAATTGAACAACCAAGCGCGTAAGATGAAAGTGTCATTGAAAACGGGACAAATTCAATTCCGCACCAGTTAGGAACGGCTTCCATTACAGAAAGCTGATACTTGAAAACTGTAAATACTATAATAAGACCAATTAGAGCAAACGAGCTCATACAAAGTCCCATTACAGATCCGCCTTTTAAGGCAACCTTCAAAGTTTTTCCGATGTCTTTTGTTTCCATAGCCTCGTCAGTTACTCTAACGTTAGCGTAAGTCGCCATTTTCATTCCAAAGAAGCCCGCAGCCCCACTCATAATTGTTCCTATGATAAAAGCTACGGCGCAAGGTATAGAAAGGAAAACGCCAAATATTACCGCTAGAATTATAACGACAACTATCAACACTTTGTATTCACTTACCAAAAAAGTGTTGGCGCCAATCCGAATGGCGCTAGCGATTTCAGACATTGCTTCTGTTCCCTCAGGATGGAATTTAACATCCATATAAGTGAGGAAAGCAATTACAATAGCTGAAATTGCAAATATCGCCACTACAATCAAAACACTCATTAATCACACCTCCCAGGTGAATTAACATCATTTCCGGCCGGTTTCGTCTGATAAAGTTTGTTTTCTCGCCTTCTTTCATTGTTTTGTAAGAATATATATAAAAATAGTCAAATAGACTAGATAAAGTGATTATAACAGGGTTTGGCTCAAATTTCAACATTTTTTAAAATTTTCATAAAAAAAGACTATTGTTTACCAATAGCCTTTCTCGTTTTTATTTTAATCACCTAGACAAATTCCAATTTGGCGAGCAATATGAATTAGCGGATCATCTAATCCAATTGTTCTATTTTTACTAGAAGCAGCGCCGATTTCAGTATCTTTTCCAACTACATCATCTAATGGAACATAAGTCATTTCTCCGTTTTTGTAACTAACAAGAACATTGAAAATTCCTTCCATAGCAAGTTCAACAGCTTTTACTCCATATTTTGTAGATAGTACTCTATCATAAGCTGTAGGTGAACCACCTCTTTGAACATATCCTAGAACAGTAGCTCTTGAAGCAATTCCTGTTAACTCTTCTAATTTTCCGGCAAGTTTTTCGCCAGAGCCTCCAAGTCTAACATTATCTAGACCTTTTCCATCGTCTAAAGTTCTTTTAATAGTTAAGAATCCGTCTTTTTCTCTAGCACCTTCTGAAACAACGATAACACTAAAATTCTTTCCTCTTTCTTTTCTTCTATTAATTTTTTCAATAACTTTATTAATATCATAAGGAATCTCTGGAATCAAAGCGCAATCAGCGCCACCAGCGATTGCAGACTCAAGAGTAATCCAACCTGCGTATCTTCCCATAACTTCCAAAACCATAATTCTATGATGTGCTTCAGCTGTTGTATGTAGTCTATCTAAAGCTTCTGTAGCAACTGATACAGCAGTATTATATCCAAAAGTAATATCTGTTGCAGCAACATCATTATCAATTGTTTTTGGAATTCCTATACAATTAATTCCTTTCAAAGAAAAATCTCTACTTGATTTTTGAGTTCCATCTCCACCTAAAGTAAATAAACAATCAAATCCGTCATCTCTAATGTTTTGAACACATTTATCAGAAAAGTCTTTATATTCAACTTCCCCATTTTCATTTATTGTTTTCAAATTAAAAACATTAGTATTATTTGATGTTCCAATGATTGTTCCACCTCTATTTAAGATTCCTGAAGCATTTCCAGAAGAATCTAATTTCACGTAATTATTATCTAGCAAGCCTCTATAACCTTCAATAAATCCATAACATTCAATACCATTATTTTCGGCTGTTTTTACTATTGCTCTAATTACTGCGTTTAACCCTGGAGCATCTCCACCATTTGTTAGTATTGCTATTTTTTTCATACTTTCTACCTCCTGTTTGAATATGTTTTATTAATTTTCTAGAAACGCTAAATATGCTCTATAAGCCATATATACATCATATTTTGAAGTAAGTTCATAAGGTGAATGCATAGACAAAACTGGAACTCCAATATCTATTGTATCAATTCCACGATTAGCAAAAGTTACAGCGATTGTTCCGCCACCACCTTTATCTACTTTTCCAAGTTCTGAAGAACAATATGAAATCCTATTTTCATCAAAAATTCTTCTTATATCTGAAACAAATTCAGCTGTAGCCTCACTTGCACCACTTTTTCCTCTAGCACCAGTATATTTACAAATGCAAACTCCATGTCCTAACTTGCAAGAGTTTCTTGAATCATAGTAGCTTGGATATGTTGGATCAAATCCTGCGTCAACATCAGCAGAAATTGCTTTTGAATTTGAATAAATTTTTTCAATTACTCCAGCAACATTTTCATTTTTCTTGTCTAAAAGCTCAACCATAAATCTCTCAAAACTGTGAGATTCCATTCCTGTTACTCCGCAAAAGCCAATTTCTTCTTTATCAGTCAAAATACATATAGAAGTTTTATTTGGATTTTGAACTTCTAAAATTGCTCTTAATGAAGAATAGCAACAGATTTTGTCGTCTTGACCATAGCCACCAATTAGACTTTCATCAAATCCAACGCTTTTAGCTTTATAAGCTGGAACAAATTCAAGTTCAGAGCTTGTAAAATCAACTTCTTTTATTCCATATTTTTCATTTAAAATTCTTAATATATTTAATTTAATTTTTTCTGAAATCTTCTCGTCTTCAAAAGGAATTGTTCCAGCAACAATATTTAATTCTTCGCCTTCAATACCTTGTGAAAGTTTTCTGTCATCTTGACCTCCACGAGATAGATGTGGTGGTAAATCTGTTATATAAAATACTGGATCATTTTCCTCTTCACCAACTGAAACCCATATTCTCTCCCCATTTGTTTTTGCTATAATTCCATGTAAAGCAAGAGGAACTGTCGTCCATTGATATTTCTTAATTCCACCATAATAATGTGTTTTAAGCAATCCAACTCCATTTTCTTCATATAATGGATTTTGCTTTAAATCAATACGAGGAGAATCTCCATGAGCACCTACTATATTTACTCCACTTTCTAAGCCTTCTTTTCCAATTACAGCTATATATAAACTTCTATTTCTATTTACCCAAAATACTTTATCTCCTGGGTTTAAACTTTCTACTTCATTTAAATCTTTGAAATCATTTTTAAGTAAAATTTCTTTTGAAAAATGAATGATTTCTTTTTCAGTTTTGGCTTGATTTAAATAAAACATATATTCATCAGCAAATTTGAAAACATTTCTTGTATCTGTTTCAGATAAACCTTCCCAACCAGACTTTTTTGAATTAAATAATTTTTCTTTTAAAATTTCACCTTCTGTTTTTTCCATCACATCATTTGTCCTTTCTAAAATTATATACCATACATCTCTAAAACTCTTGATTTAACCTTAATAGGTTTTTGAGAATATTCAAAAGCATCAGCTAAATTTTTAACTGCTCCTTGAGCCTTGCTTTCGTCATTTGTATGTACATAAGCGATTACTTCGCCAACTTGAACGAAATCACCAATTTTCTTTTCTAAAACTAAACCTGCAGTATTATCAATTTCATTTTCATCCTTCATTCTTCCAGCACCAATATATCTAGCAATACTTCCACAAATATCAGCGTCTATTTTACTAATATATCCTGAATCTGAAGCAAACACAGGAAGAATCATTTTTGCTTTTGGAAATTTATCAGGACTATCTAAATATTCTCCATTTCCTCCGCTGAGCAATTACCATTTGTTTAAATTTATTAAAAGCTTGTCCTGACTTAATTACATTTATAACTTTAGCTGTATTTGTAGCTAAATCTTTTTCCCCATAAGCAAGATTCAAAACAATACTTGCTAAGCTTACAACAGTATCTTGAACATCTTTTGCCATGTTTCCATTTAAAGCTTTAATTGTTTCTTGTATCTCTAAAACGTTTCCTACGCAATTTCCAACAGGTTCATCCATTAAAGTGATTATATATCCAACTTCTTTTCCTAAAGCTTTACCAATTCTAACTAACAACTTTCCAAGCCTTCTAGCATCTTCTCTTGTATCTAAATAAGTTCCTTTTCCACAACTCAAATCAAAAACTATTTTATTGCTTCCGAGTAGCTACTTTTAAGCTCATTAAACTTATTGCAATTAAAACTATACTATCTCTACATGAAATTTCATTTCTTAATTTATATAATTTTCCTTCAGCTGGAGCAAGATTCAAATCTTGGCTAACTATACTGATTCCTATATTTTTAACATTGTCCTTCATATCTTGAATTGATATATTTGGTGTAAAACCAGGAATTGAAGCAAGTTTATCAATAGTTCCACCAGAAATTCCAAGGCCTCTACTTGAAATTTTAGCAACAGGAAGTCCAAGAGCCGCAATAACTGGAAGCAATATAAGTGTTACTTTATCACCAACACCACCTGTTGAATGTTTATCAACTATATTGTCAGAAATCTCGCTCATATCTAAGACATCGCCGGAATTTCCAACTTCAATAACAAATCTAATTATCTCATCTTCTGTTAAACCATTTGTATAGATATAACTCATTAAAGCTGCAGCCTGACTATCTTTAATTTCGCCCTTCATCCATTTCCCAACAAAATATTTTATCTCATCTTTGTCAAGCTCACTTTTTGGACCGACAATTCTCTTTTTGGCGATTATTGAATTTATATCCATTTTTCCCCAGTTCCTTTCTTTTTATTCCTTAGTTAACCAATCATCTTTAATAAAAGTTTTTCTGTGTATCATACAAAGCCCATTTTCTCTTATAGCGTTTATGTGAAACGCTGTTCCATAGCCTTTATGTTTTCCAAAACCATAATTTGGAAAAATTTTATCATATTCATACATCATTCTGTCCCTTGTAACTTTAGCAATTATTGATGCACAAGCAATACTATAAATCTTGCTATCACCTTTAATTACCGAAATATAAGGTATTCCGCAAGTATCAATTTTCGTTAAAGCATCAACCATAATAACATCTGGCTTTATTTTTAAATCTTTTATACTTTCTGTCAAACCTTTTTTTGTAGCATTTAAAATATTTATCTCATCAACAACTTTGTTATCCACAATTCCTACACTATATGCGATTGCTTCTTTTGTTATTAATTCATATAATTCTTCTCTTTTTTTCTCTGAGATTTTCTTTGAATCATTTACTCCTTCTATCATTGAGTCCTTTGGCATTATAACTGATCCAACAACAACAGGCCCGAGCCAAAGGCCCACGCCCAGCTTCATCTATTCCACAAATATATTGAACTTTTCCACTTTCATATAATTTGTTTTCTTCTTCTTTTAATAAATTTAGTCTTTCTTCTTCTTTTTCTTTCATATTAATTAAAAGTCTCCTAAACGATGAAGAGATTGTCCATCAATTGAAATTCCTTTTGTACTAGCAACTTCAACCTCATTTTTTTCAACATCATATTGAACTACAATTGTATCACCTTCAGCTAAATTCTTTGTATCAATTCCTTGACCTTCTAAAATACTTTTAGTCCATGATTTATAAATACAATTTGTACTCTTGCTATAACCTACACTATTTATCTCACTATCACTAGAGTCATTTCCTCCAAGATTTTTAGTGTCTGAAGTTTTCAATTCTTCAACTGTTTTTCCATCATTATCAAACATAAAATCATCTAATAAAACTTCAGCTCTTGATTGTACCATATAAAGCATAGTTTTCATTTTATTTTTTTGACTATTTTTCAATAAATCTGTAGCTGTTGAAAAAGTTATTCCAAATAAAATAAGCATTACAATTATTGTTATAACTAACATTGTTAAAGTTACACCATTTTTATTTCCATTTTTTATATTCATAAAAAATCTCCTAATTTTTAAGTTTATTTTAACTATTATTATGTATTATATCTTTATAAGAAAAATTTTTCAATATAAATTTTTAATTTTATCTTGTATTTGAAAAAAATTTTAAGTATTATATATATAAGATAAAAAATTTATATGAAATTTTATTGGAGGTTATATATTATGGATAACGATAATGAATTTAGTTACAGTCCAAAAAATGATTTTAAGCAAGTTCCAAATTTTCCAAAGGGTTCAGGATTTGGTTCAAAAGTTGTAATTCCATTTGTCTCTGGGGTATTAGGTGCTTGTCTTGTTGGAGGTATTTGTTTTGGTGTTCCATCTATAAGAGATAGTTTGCTAAATACAAATAATACTACAAAAAATACTGTTAAAGAGGAAGCTAATAAATCAACTTCTTCAAAAAAAGAACAAGATAATTCTAATTATTCAGCAAAATTAATTGATATTGGTGAATTTTCTGAAACTTCTGTTGCTGTTGCTGAAGACGTTTTACCTTCTGTTGTAGGAATCACAGTAAGTTATGATGTTTCAGGTTTTGGTGGAACTTCAACAGCTACTGCTTCTGGATCAGGAGTTATAATAAGTGAAGATGGCTATATTATTACTAACAACCATGTTGTAAGTTCTTCATCATCTTCTTTCTATTATTCAATATCTGAAGCAAAAGAAGTAAAAGTTCATTTATATGGTGATAATGATGA
The DNA here is from genome assembly GCA_947585105.1 of uncultured Clostridia bacterium. GTDB lineage: Bacteria > Bacillota > Clostridia > TANB77 > CAG-508 > Scatovivens. The sequence goes on along the minus strand of CANPWV010000025.1, from coordinate 13,099 downwards.
CAAATTATATGATGCTAAAATCGTTGGTAGAGACGAAGAAACAGATTTAGCTGTATTAAAGATAGATGCTAAAGATCTAGATGCTATAAAAATTGGAGATTCTTCTAATTTAAGAGTTGGAGAATTTGTTATGGCAGTCGGAAATCCATTAGGATTAGAAAGTTCTACAAGTACAGGAATTGTTAGTGCTACAGATAGAAAAGTTCAAGACGGAAGTTATACTTTTACAACAATTCAAATTGATGCTGCTATAAATTCTGGAAACTCTGGTGGTGCCTTAGTAAATTCAAAAGGTGAACTTATAGGAATCAACTTCTTAAAAGCTTCTAGTACTGGAGTAGAAGGAATCGGATTTGCTATTCCTATTAATTCAGCTATGGACACAATCAATGATTTAATTGAAGTTGGTTATGTTAAAAAGCCATATATTGGAATCGCTGGACGTAATGTTACAGAAGAATTAGCTAAACAATATGATAGCAAAGTCGGAGTCTATGTTGATAGTGTTGAAAAAGACCGGACCTGCTGAAAAAGGTGGTTTACAAGCTGAAGACATTATTATAGCAATAGATGGTCATGAAGTTAAAACTATTGAAGAATTAAATAGTTATAAAGAAGAAAACTATGATATTGGAGATACAGTTACATTGACAGTTTATAGAGATGGAAAAGAAATCGAAGTTAAAATTACACTTGCTGAGCAACCACAAGAAACAGATGATACTTCAAATAATAAAGATAATTCAAATGATTCTAGTTCAAAGAATCCATCAAATTCACTTCGTGAATATTATAACGACTTAGATGAATATTACAAATATTTTGGATACTAAAAATTCCTTCAAAATAGCAAAAAGAGCAGCGAGAATATAGCTGCTCTTTTTGTTATTCTACTGTAACAGATTTTGCTAAATTTCTTGGTTTATCAACATCCAAGCCTTTTTCTTTTGATATATAATAAGCTAAAAGTTGTAAAGGAATTACTGATAAAACTGGGCTAAGATAAGGACTAACTTTTCCTACTCTTATAACTTCGTCAAATGTAACATTTTCCAAATCTTGATTTGTAACTACAAAAGTTTTTGCACCTCTAGTAATTACTTCTTGAAGATTACTAATTGTTTTATGTGTTAAATCTGGATCTGTCATAATTCCAACAACTGTAACTCCATTTTCAATTAGAGCTATTGAACCATGTTTTAATTCTCCAGCAGGATAGCTCTCACTATGAATATAAGAAATTTCTTTTAATTTTAACGCGCCTTCCATTGCTACACAAGAGTCAATTCCACGTCCTATATAAAAAGCGTTTTTCTCTTGATAAATTCTATTTGCAAAAGTTTTAATTTTTGATGTATCTTTTAAAATATCTTCTATCTTTCCTGGAATTTCTAAAATTTCTTCTTTTAATTTGTCTACTTCTTCTTTAGCTACTCCAAGAGTTTCAGCAAAATACATTCCCAAAATTGCAAGTAAAGTAATTTGAGAAGTATAAGCTTTTGTAGAAGCAACAGCTATTTCAGGACCTGCATGTGTGTACAAACTGTAATCTGCCTCATTTGTTATAGAGCTTCCTATAACATTTGAAATTGCTATTGTTTTAGCACCTTTTGATCTAGCAAGTTTCAAAGCAGCAATTGTATCAGCTGTCTCTCCTGACTGAGAAATAAAAATACATAATGTATTTTTTGTAACTAGAGGATCTCTATATCTAAATTCAGAAGCAATATCAATCTCAGTTGGAATTTTACAAAATCCTTCTAAAATTTTACGAACTGTAAGTCCAGCGTGCATAGCTGTTCCACAAGCTACAATATAAATTCTATCAATACTTTCTAAATATTCTTTTGTAAAATCTAATTCATCTAAAACAATCTTTGAATCCTTTGAAACTCTAGCGCCAATTGTTTCTCTAATTGCTTTTGGTTGCTCATAAATTTCTTTTAACATGAAATCATCAAAATTTCCTTTTTCAGCAGCGCTCATGTCCCAAGTTATATTCTTTGGACTTTTTGAAACTTTGTTTAAATTCAAATCATAAAAATCAATATTGTCTTTACTTAAAACCGCAAATTCATAATCATCTAAAAGATAAAAATCTTTAGTAAATGAAAGAATTGCTGGAATATCAGAACTAATATAGTTTTCGCTATCACCTTTTCCGATAACAAGTGGACTATCTTTTCTAATAACAAACATTTTATCTTTGAAATCTTGATTTAAAACTTCAATTGCAAAACTTCCTTTTAAATCTTTTACAGCTTTTGACATCGCTGACAAAAAGCTATTTTCGGTTTTTCCACTTTCTTTTTCATAATAATAATTAATTAAATTTGGAATAACTTCTGTATCTGTCTGAGACAAAAATTCATAACCATTATCAGTTAAAAATTTTTTTAATTCGACATAATTTTCGATAATTCCATTATGTACAACAGCTGTAGTTTTTTTATTGTCCATATGAGGATGTGAATTAATATCTGTTGGCTTTCCATGTGTAGCCCATCTAGTATGAGCAATTCCCATTGTTCCCTCTAAATTTGAAATCTCAGGAATATCTAAAAGCCCAGCTACTCTTCCTTTGTTTTTTATAGTTTTTATTCCGTCTTTTTCCATTGTAGCAATTCCAGCTGAATCATAACCTCTGTACTCTAGCCTTAGAAGTCCATTAATTAGTATAGGTTCCGCTTTTTTCTTTCCAACATAACCTACTATTCCACACATATTAAATTCTCCTTTTATATAAAACTTTATTATTTTTCTATTTTTAGAACTATTTTTTTCTCTTATATAATATTAAATAAATTAAAAATTGTCAATCAAGTTTTATAAACATCAAAAATCGAGTTTCTAAAAACCATGAGCCACATGATGTGTAGGGTTATTGTACTTTATGATTAATTTTTAAATAAAATTGCAATTATTTTTTATCTAAAAGTACTAGCATTTTTATTTTTTATATGATATAATCCCGTTAGGGTTATTTTATTTATAAAAGGGGGCTTGGTTTAATTGGCTACAATAAACGAAAAATTCGCAGACAACAAGCTTTTGATCTTATATATTTTAAAAAAAGTAAATCATGCTGTTACTTACAAAGAATTGCTTGAATTAGTAATTTCAATCTCAGATATGAACTATTTTGATTTTCAACAATTTTTGCAAGAATTGCTTGATGATAAATTTATTTTAAAATATATTAATAATGATGAAGAAACTTTTGAACTAACAAAAGAAGGAAAAAACGCTTTAGAGCTTACTATTGACATGCTTCCAGGAATAATGAAATTAAAGGTAGATAGTAGCTTTAAAGAACAATACAGTAAAATAAAAGACGAATTTTCAGTATACGCTAAATATACTCCAATTACAGAAACCAATTTTACCGTTAATTGTAAAATTATAGAAAATGGCCAAACAATATTTAATTTGGAGACCTTTGCTGCTTCTCGAGAGCAAGCTAAAGAAATCGTAAATAACTGGAATAAAAACGCTGAAAAGATTTATCCAGATATTTTAAAAATTTTAACAAGAGAATAAGAGTGATCAAAACTCACTTTTTATTGTCATACTATAACAAAAGAATATGGAGGACAAACATTATGGAAAAATTAAAAATTGAAAATGCATCCAAAAACAGTGACACTATAACTAGAACAATTAGAATAAGTGGAACTACATTTGATTGTATTATGGAACTTGCCGAAAAAAATGGAATTAGTTTTAATAATGTCGTAAATCAAATTATTGAGTATGGATTATCAAATCTCGAAGACGAAAAAAATAAAAAAAAGAGAAGCTAAAAGATTTTTCTTTTAGCTTTCAATTCCACAAACTCTAGATTTATCTAGGGTTTATTTCTTCTATTTTCTTATCGCGTTATACAAAATTATTCCTGTAGCTACTCCAGCGTTTAAACTTTCTGTTTTCCCTATCATTGGGATTTTTATTTTTTTATCAGCTAATTCTAAAATTTCTTTTGAAACTCCATTTCCTTCGTTTCCAATAACTATTGCACTTCTTTTATAATTTACATCATATATACTATAATCTGTAGAAAGATCTGTTGCAAGAATTTGAACCTTGTGTTTTTTCATTTCTTTTATAATTTTTGATAAATCTTCTACTTCAATAACATTTACTCTAAAAATTGCTCCCATACTTGAACGAACAACTTTTGGATTATAAACATCTGCGTTTCCTTTTGGAACAATAATTTGAGTAAGTGCTACGCTATCAGCTGTTCTTAAGATAGTTCCCATATTTCCTGGATCTTGAATATTATCTAAAATCAAATACAAATCTTTTGTAAAATCAATTTGATTCTGATTATTTTTTTCTACAACAGCTAAAATTCCTTGAGGAGTTGTAACATCAGTTAAAACTTTAAAAACTTTATCATTTACATATATTACTTTTTCTTTTGCAATTTTATATAAAACATCTTTCTTAATCGGACTTTGATTTAACTCTTCGCAAACCACAACCATCTTGATTTTAGCGTTTTCTTGAACAGCCTCTTCAATCATTTTTGTTCCTTCTACAACAAATTCATTTTCTTCGTCACGAGCCTTTTTATCTCTTAACTTTCTTATATGTTTTACAATTTCATTATCTTTACTTGTAATAACCATTACAAAACCTCCAATAAACTTTTAACTTCTTCTAAACAATCTCCATTATTTCCTAGATTAAACGTCAAATATGGAATTGCGCTTTTTGAAAATCTAATTCTATTTTTAAATTTCATAATTAATTTTGTTACGATTTCTATATCAAAATTCTCTGGATCAAAATGATATATTATATTATTTCCTCTTTGAAGAATTTTTACAACATTTTTTTGTCTAGCAAGATTTCTTATTTTCGTAATTTGTAGTAAATTCTCAATTTCATTTGGAACATAGCCATATCTATCTTTCAAATCTTCTTTTACTTTTTCTAAATCTTCATCATTTTTACAAATCGCAATATCTTGATAAATATCAATTTTCTGGCTTGAATCTTCGCAATATTCGTCTGGAATATAACTTGAAACATTTAAATCAATTTGAACATCTCGAGTTTCTTGTTCTTCTACGTTTTCTCCTTTGATTTCTTTTACAACTTGATCTAAAAGTCTACAATACATGTCATAACCAACTTGCTCCATGTGACCATGTTGCATCTCTCCCATAAGAGAACCTGCGCCTCTTATCTCTAAATCTCTCATAGCAATTTTAAATCCAGAGCCAAACTCTGTAAATTCTTTAATCGCTTTAAGCCTTTTATCAGCTACATCTGACAAAGATTTACTTCTCTTATATGTGATGTAACAATAAGCTTGCCTATCAGAACGTCCAACTCTTCCTCTTATTTGGTAAAGTTGAGCTAAGCCTAATCTATCAGCATTTTCAACAATTATTGTATTTGCGTTTGGAATATCAATTCCTGATTCCAAAATTGTTGTACAAACTAATACATTAGTTTCGCCTTTTACAAAGTTTTCCATAATATCTTCAAGTTCGTTTCCTGTCATCTTTCCATGAGCAAAAGCAACCTTTGCCTCTGGAACTAAACTTCTAATTCTATTTGCTTTATTTTCAATACTTTCAACTTGATTATATAAATAAAACACTTGACCGATTTCTTTCTAATTCCTTTGTAATAGCCTCTTTTACGACCTCTTCATCATATTCTAACACATAGGTTTGAACAGGTTTTCTATTTTGAGGTGGCTCATAAATAACTGACATATCTCTCATTCCAACAATAGACATGTGAAGCGTTCTAGGAATTGGAGTAGCTGTCATAGTTAAAACATCAACATTTGTTTTATATTCTTTTATCTTTTCTTTAGCTTTTACGCCAAATCTGTGTTCTTCATCGACTATTAAGAATCCTAAATTTTTAAACTCTATGTCTTGGCTTAATAATCTGTGAGTTCCTATTAAAATATCTATTTCACCTAGTTTTAATTTTTTTATAATTTCTGATTGCTCTTTTTTGGTTTTGAATCTATTTATAACTTCGATTGATATTGGATAATCTTTCATTCTTTCTTTAAAACTGTCATATTGTTGCTCAGAAAGAATTGTAGTAGGTGCAAGATATGCAACTTGTTTTCCATCCATTACAGCTTTAAAAGCCGCTCTTATCGCAACCTCAGTCTTACCGTAGCCAACATCTCCACAAAGAAGTCTATCCATAGGCTTTGGCTTCTCCATATCTTTTTTAACTTCTTCTATACATCTTAATTGGTCATCTGTTTCTTGATATGGAAAACTTGCTTCAAATTCTTGTTGCCAAGCTGTATCTTTTGAAAATGAATAACCTTCAGATTTTTGACGTATTGCGTAAAGTCTAATTAATTCTTCAGCAACTTCTCTTAAATTAGATTTTACTTTTGCCTTTGTTTTTTCCCACTCTTTTGAACCAAGTCTATTTATCTTTGGAGTTCCGCTTTCGCTTCCTATATATTTTCTAATATTATCAAGTGAATCTGTTGGAACATACAAAATGTCATTATCTTTGTATTTTAACTTTATATAATCTTTTGTAACACCATCAGCTTTAATAGTGTTTACTCCCATATATTGACCAATTCCATGTGTTCTATGAACAATATAGTCTCCCTCTTTTAAATCAGCAAACACAATAGTTTCGCCCTCTTTAAAAGTAGTTGGAGCTCTTTTTCTTATTTTTTTATTTTCAAAAAGTTCATCAATAGATACAACATATAAATTCAAATCATAGTTTTCAAAACCACTGGTTAAAGCCCCAGGTAGGATATTTACCCTCCCTAAGGCTAAATCTTCTTGATTTTCTTTTAAAATATCACTTTGTATATTATTTTCAGCTAAACTTTCTGATATTTTCTTTAAATTGTCAGGGCTTCCGCCAAGGACTACTGTTTCTCTCCCTCTTTTAATTGCTTCTTGTAATTCCTTAAACAATAGATCCATTGAACTACGAAAAAAGTTGACCTCCCTATAGCTAAAGCTATATCCGTTTCTTTTTGCATGCATACTTTGTTTATCAACATACCCTATATCTTGCTTTTCAAGATATACAGTTTGTTTCTTTTCTTCCTTTTCGCAAAATGAATAATAATCATCCATTTTTGTTAAAATTTGAGGAACAACTCTACCCTTTTCGATTAAATCTTTTGATAGATGTTCATTATCTCGTGAAATATTTTCCGCTCTAGACTTTATCTTTTCAATCTCATCTAAGAAAATTATTGTATTATCACTTAAATAATCAAGTAAAGTTTCACTTTCTAAATAAAAATCATCAAAATATTTATCAATTTTTGTTAAGTAATCACCATTTTTAATTGATTCTACATCTTCTAATACTTTTTCTTTAACAGAAGCAATATAAGGTCTTGACAAAATTCTTTGAGTAATATTATCTAAACTATCATTTATCAAAAATTCCATAGCTGGATAAATTTTTACTTCTTTCAAATTTTCAGTAGACTTTCCTGTTGAAATTTCAAAGTTTCTTATTGAATCAATTTCATCTCCCCAAAATTCAATTCTAATTCCGTTTTTTCTAGAAGTTGCAATATCTACAATTCCGCCTCTTATACTAAATTGGCCTTTACCTTCGATAAGATCATATCTTTCATATCCGTAGTGAAACAAGAATTTCTTTTAATTTATCAATTGAAACTTCATCACCTATTTTTATAGTTATTAGATTTTTATATAAATCTTTTTTGGGAATCATTTTTTGAGTTACAGCTTCGATTGTTGTTATAATAATAGGAACTTTATTTTCCATTATATCGTTAAGATTACTAATTCTTTCATGTAAAACATCTTTACTTTCAGCGATATAATCAAAATTTGCCACATCTCTTTTAGGAAAAATTCTTACATGATCATCAAAAAATGAAAAGTCTTTTTTGATTTTTTTAGCTTGCAATTCATTATAAGTTATAATACAAATTGGTTTATCTGTATAAAACTTCGTACTATACGCCATATGGACTTTTCCAGTATCTGTAAGCCCAGAAAGCATAATTGGAGTTTTTCCTTTGTTTATATCAAATAAGTAATCACTATACTTTTTCACATTAGGAACAATTTTAGTAAGTGAATTCATATTCTATATATCACTCCCATCTTTATTATTTTTTAAAAATACAGAATATATTATACTACAAATAAATGATATTTTCAAGATAAAAAAGCAAAAGTAAGCCGTGTAGAATTACTTTTCTACACGGCTTACTTGAATTTTACTTAATCTTTTTGCAAAACATTCCATTGAATATTTTGTTTTGTACTATAAGATTTAGTTAGTTCATCAAAATTTATTGTTAATTTATTTTTGCACCCTGTAATATATAAATTTACTAATTTTCCTTTTTTCTCCTCTGGAATATCAGGATTATTTGGATTTAAGTTTGCTAAAATTCTCATACTTGGGCACTCACTATCTAAGCCATTTTCGTCTATACATCTTGACGTTCCCAATATTGAATTTGTAGTCAAATTCAAAGTTTTACAATTTTTCAATTTTTGGAAATTTTTCAAATCTGTTATTGTATTTCCGGTTAAATCAACATCTTCTAACACACTATTTTCAGGAAAATCTATTGTTGAAATATTACAATTAATTAATTTTAAAGTTTTTAATTTGGTTAAATCTCGTATAAAATCTGCATTGGAAAACTGGATTCCTCTAAGTTCTAAAGTATTTAAACTTGTTCCATTTGTTCCTACAATCGAGCTTGGAAATTCTCCAATTACGCCAGTTGAACCTGTCGAAAGAAACTGTATAACTTCTAAAGAAGAAGGAATTTTTAATTCATCATCATAATAAGGATTTTTATAACTACCATAGATAGAAGATAACCTAAAATTCTTCACACCAGTTCCTTCCAACAAACTTAAAGCATACAAACAGCCTTCACTGCCATATCCCACTTGGACTGTCTCTACTTTCAAATCAGATAATTTAGAAAATATTGCCCTAGCGCTATCTCCATTATGCCAATAACAGTAAGTCAATTCTGTATTAGGATTGAACTCGATTGAGTTTCCTAATCCCCACATAGAAATAGATTTTAAACTTTTTGGAAATTTTAATGCACCACCAATATATCTCGTTTCAAACTTTTCCAAATTACTTTTTCCAAAATCCAAGTCGATGTAAGCGGATCCCGGAATTCTTAAATAAGTAATTTTTGAATCTTCCCTATTTATAGTGTTATAAATTGTACTTGTAGCAATAACCCCACCAGTAACATCATTTGAACTAAACGTCCAATAATTACCATTTTTAGTACTATCTCCACCTGTACAATTATTTACTACAGTTGAAATCGTATTCAAATCTGTTCCCGAAACGTCTGTAGCTAATGTTTTTAAACTTAAGTTTCCACCTAAAGCTCTAGTTTCAAGCGGAGTTAAATTTACAACAGAAGTTCCTCTAAGATCTAATTCAATAAGATTTGGCATACTTGAAACAAAACTTATATCTGTTAGATCTTTCAAACCATTTAAATTTAAGTATTTCATATTGGTAAAAGACTGTAATAAATCATTCATTTCATTATCAAAAGTTTTTCCACTTCTTGGAGTTATATTACAGCCTTGCAAACTTAAAGTATCTATTTTTGTACATAGTTTTAATGAATCAAGTTCTGTTTCCCCAAGCGTCTGATTTTTCAAATCTTGAAAAGTAGTCGAATCTTTGTCTAATAAAGCATAATTATACATTGAATCTATTTTTAAATTATTTCCTAACGCGATTAACATTGATTTTATTTGAGTAACAGATGTAAGATTTATATTTATACAACCATCAAGCCATAATAGATATAATGTTTTTTTACTATTTTCAAGATAATCAATCCATCTTATATCCGGATTATTAGTTAACCTTACTTCTTTTAATTTTTCTTTATTATTTAAAGATTTTAATGAATCATTATCTCCTTTATTTGTTTCTAAATCTCTATTATAGCCCAAATTACAATTAATACAATTTATATAACTTAAATTAGAACAATTTTCTAATCCAGTTAAAGATTTTAAACCATCTACCCCTGAATTATTATTTGCTGACAAATAGAATAATTGACTACCACTTTTAAAATTTGGTAAACTTTCCAATTTATTATAATCTAACATTAAATATTGTAAGCTTGTAAGATTTTTTATTGCTTCTAAATCAGATATATTATTTTTTTCTGCTCTTAATAAATATAAACCTGAAAACCCATCTAACCCATTTAAGCTTGTTAAATCATTTCCAGCGACAGATAAATATTTTATATTTTTCTTAGTTTCTGAATCTAGATTACTTAATAAATCTAATGAAAGTAAAATTTTAGAATATTTTTCATAATACGAATCATCCCTTACAGAAACCATATTATTGGTACTGTCCCAAAATTGATTACTTGTTACATCACTTGAGGTAGCGTCCATCTGAGAACCACTCACAGACGAACTCTTATAACCCACAAATCCAACTTTCTCTAACTTTGTTAATTTTCCAGAGTTCATTCCATTAACAATTTTATTAAGTTCTATATCATCTACTCCCCAAAAATATAATAACTTTAATTTATCTTCTAATTTTCCTATTCCATCATAATTTGAAATCACGCTATTTTCTATTCTTATTTCACTTAAATTAATACAATTTTCTATTCCATCTAATCCTTCAGGATTTGTTATCGTTACATTCTTTAATGTCAAAGTTTTTAAAGATGGGAAATTATAAAAATCTTTAAAACTAAAATTTTCTCCTATGTCACTTGATGTTAGTTCTAAATTTCCTGTACTCATTAATTCTCTATATGTTAATCCGCCATCTTCTTTATCTGTATCAAACTTTGATAAAAGTTTTGACATTTCACTATCTTGATTAAATACTACTCTGTCGACATTTTCTTTATCTAAATCGTCTTTTGTAAGTCCTACTATTGTTTTCATTCCTGAGCTACAATAATATACTCTTAAATCACTTGTTACTCCATAAACATCATTTAAACTTGAATAATCGTTATATTTTCCTTCTCCAGCATCTCCTCCTACTAAGCTTTCTCTTATTTCTTTTGGAAGTCCTGACTTTTTTATTAAATATAATTCTTTTGCTTCTCCTTCTTCAACATAAGATATATAATCTAAACCTATTCCAACTTCTTTAGAAGGTATATAAAAATAATTTGGATATATGTTTTTCAAACCTATTACTTTTGGTTCATCTTCTTTAAACTTATCAAAATTCTCAACATATTTTTCTTGTAAAAACTCTTCAAGCTCAGCCATTCCACTTTTTAATTTTGCGTCCATTGCGTTAGAAATTATTCCATTATCACCGATAATTGCGTTTAGAGAGACACCAGCTAAAATAAGCAGTACAATAATAGTCGTTTTATTCTTTTATGATGAATTTTATTTAGTGTACAATTTTAATCACAATTAATTTGTTCTATCTAATTATTGACTTTTTTTAGTTTTTAACATATAATATAAAAAAATGAGAAAAGCACTAGGCTCCTCTCATTCAACTTAATTATTGAAGTTAGTTATGGTTTGATTAGTGCTAACTTCAATTTTTTGCTTTTCTACTGTAATGTGGATGTTGTATCCTAATGTTGCTAACCTTATTTTTTTTAATAAAAAATAAATAATTTTAAATTTCAAAAAACTGTTAGTATTTTTCTAACAGTTTTCGTTTTATTTAATTTAAACTAGGATCAACTTCATATGTTCCATTTGAAACTTCGATATAACCCGCGCCAGAGCCAATTCCTTGTTGTGAATGAGTAACATTTAATTCTTCATCTATTATTCGAACATTTTGAATCTTTCCGTCTTGTGATGAATTTTTTATCTTATCAGCTGGAATTTCTCCTGAGACTCCATACTTTTGTTTTCTTTCTTCTGACATATAACAAAGATTATCATAAACTGCTCTTCTTATACCATCTTGAATAAATATTTTAGCTGGTATTATTTTTTTACTTGGATTATTTATAAATGTTACAACACTTGCGACTTTTGTTTCTCTTTCACTCGTTCCATCTAAATATTTTCCATCTTTATCATATTCATAATAAGGTGTATCATAATCAAATTCATCTTCTGTTATCATATTTCCATTATATGAATTTATTTCAGCAGCTAACGAATATTTCACTATTCCACCTTGTCCTGCCGTTCCACCTGAACCAGCTGTCGACCAGAACAGTGCATAATGACAACCTCCTTCACCAAACCAACTTTCATAATCTCCTTGACCTAATGCTTTAAAAAATGAATAATACCCCCCACCAATTCCTAATCCATAAATTCCAGAAGTTATATCTGTACTTCCATTTCCATTAACTCCAGCTATTATAGTTTCTTGACCTACACCACAAGTATAACCGCCCAGCCGAACAAGCATGATCTCCTCCGACCACCGTCCAGCACCGCCACCGACCTATTCCAGATGCTGGATACCCTCCAGCCCCTGCACCTGAACTATCATTGCCTTCTAAAGCTGATCCTCCGACCTGCTCCACCATAAGAATAAACAGTTATATCATTATTAATTTTTACAATTCCACAATTCTCACCATCTCCTCCACACGCTCCTGAATCTTCATTTCCATATGTACACGGTTCTTTCCTCCCACCTACAAATGAGACGTTACCATCCCCGCCTCTTCCACCGGTTTCCGTCCTATTCCGAGCTCCTGCTCCGACCGACCACCACCGGCCTCCAGTGTTACCAGAAACAGCTCCACCACCATCTCCAGCATCTCCTCCTATTGCTATTACTGTTCCTTCCCCATATAAATTTAATTCTGCTTGTTCTCCTTCATCTCTTATTCCATTTTCATTTTCATCTTTCCATGGAACTCTTATTCCAGCAAATCCTCCCGGACCACCTTTTGCTCCAAAATCTTCTGCTGTATCTCCTTTTATTCCAAATCCACTATTTACTGTTAATGTTACATCTTTTGATATATATAAATTTAATTTGGCGTTTGGCTCTATATTTATAGCTGACCTACTTAAGCCTTCATTTGTTAATGTCATATCATTATCTATATAAATTGTTACTTCTCCTGACCTTATATCAAAATTATATTCTGCGTTTA
>CANPWV010000024.1 GCA_947585105.1 uncultured Clostridia bacterium | reverse complement strand
CTATTATCAACATGTGATTCAGCAGCAAAATGAATTATTCCATCTATATCATATTTTTTCAAAGTTTCTTTTACAAAATCAAAATCGCAAATATCTCCTTTGACAAATGTAATTTTATCTTTAATATTATCTAAATTGTGAATATTTCCAGCGTAAGTTAATTTATCATAAACTATAATATTATATTTTCCTTCATATTTTTTTACCATAAGCTCAGCAAAGTTAGCACCAATAAAGCCTGCTGCACCTGTTACTAATATATTTTTCATAAAAACTATTCCCCCTAATTATTTATTTTTATAACATTAATATTTCCAAAATATCCAGCTTCTGTAACATATTCATGAATATTTTGATTTAAATCAGCTTCCATGTGAAGATGTATATGAGCACCTAAAACATAAAATACTTTATATTCATCTGATAGAATCATATCAATTGCTTTACTTGTAGATTCAGATGGTTCTATTCCTCCATCTCCTACAGCAGATACCCTACCTCTTAGCTCCAAAGATTTATCAGCAAGTTCTTGAGTTGAAATAGGAACGTGCATCATAACGATTGTCGGTTTTTTCTTGTCTAAAACTTTTTTTATTTTATCTAAACTTTGTTCTTCAATTTGATCTGTACTAGAATTTATAGCCAATATTATCAAATCTTCATATTCCAAATAAGATACATCTATATCATCCATAAACTCTTTAAATTTTGGAATTTGAGTGTTTCTAGCGTTTTCAGTATGGTAATCCCAACTAAAAGACCAGTCATGATTTCCCAAAGTATATAAATAATCTGTTTCTAAATTATTTAAATTTTCTCTTAAAACTGCTATTGAAGAGTCTGCTGGAGAATCTATTATATCACCATCTAATAAAAGTGCATTTGCTTTTTTATTATTTGTATAATTTATAATTTCTTTAAAAGTATTTTTAGCAATTGTAGAATCTTCATCTCCATAAAAATCTTTATTTCTATCATATAAACTTGTTCTTATCTGTTCATCTGGTTCTTTCTCATTTACAGCGCTTACATGTAAATCAGAAATATATACAAATTGATATTTATTCTTTATTTCATTATTTTTAAGATTTATTGTACTTATCTTTTTTATATAATTTTTATTATATTTAGGTTCATAAAAAATTTGATCTGATATTTTTGAACCTTTATTTTCTCTATTTTTCTTTATTCCAAAAACACTTAAAACTATAATTACTACGATTATTAACAAACACAATAATATTCTTTTTAAATTTTTCATTTCTTTATTTTACCTATTATTTTAAGTTTTCAAACAAATTTGTATTTTTTAATTCTTGAAGGCTTGGCCATTTACTATCTTTTTCTGATTTTATATATTCTTCAGGCTTCATTCCTGGAACTTCTGGCCAAATGATTCCTACATCTTTATCATCCCATTTTAAACCACCTTCAGCTTCATGATTATAAACATCATCACATTTATAACAAAATTCAGCCTCATCAGACAACACTAAAAATCCATGAGCAAACCCTCTTGGAATCATAAACATTTTCTTATTTTCCTCTGAAATTATAACACCTGTCCATTTTCCATAAGTATCTGATCCGAGGTCTTAAATCAACCGCAACATCAAAAACTTCTCCTTTTATACATCTAACAAGCTTAGCTTGAGTATTTTCTTTTTGAAAATGAAGTCCCCTTAAAACTCCTTTTTTAGATTTTGATTGATTATCTTGAACAAATTCATTTGTAATACCAATTTCTCTAAAGTCTTCTTTTGAATAAGTTTCCATAAAGTAGCCTCTATTATCACCAAACACAGTTGGTTCTATAATATAAACATCTTTTATGTCTGTATCAATTCTTCTAAATTTTCCCATTTTTTCTCCTTTTATATTTACTTAAAATATTCCTAATTTAACAAAATATTTATATCATAAATAAGACAATTTTTCAACACTTAATGTAAAAAAATATAAATAAATCTGGCTATATAAAAAATTATTATATAGCCAGATTTTCTTTAAAAATTAACAATTATATAATCATCTAATTCTATAATATATCCCTCTTCTGGATAAGCCTTTAAATCAATTTCTTCATTTAAAATCTTTTCTTCTAGTTCTTTTCTAGCTTCTGGAACCTGTTCAGCTGAAATACGATTAATTTTATCGTTTCCTAATATTTTCATAAATTTAATTGCTCTTCCTGTACAGCCAATTTCTGAATTTGAATCATGAATGAAAAATGACTCTCCTAAACCATCACCTTTTAATAATAAATTTTGTGAGTTAAAGCTATTCATAATATAAATTGGTTTTGTAATATCTAATTTTTCTAGGTCTTCTGATATTTTATTTGCAATATTAACATCTTCACAATACCTTTGATAGTCAGAATAAAACAATAAAAATGTTATAACAGTTTGAACAATTATTGTATATATAGCAACTATTTTAGCCATATTTAAAATTTCTTTATTTTCTTGATTAATTAAAACATAGTAAAAAGCAAAACCTGTAACAAATGGAGTAGCAAATCTAGCTCTAACAACCTCAGGGGTTCCTTTTATAATCACAGTAATAAATGGTGAAATTACAAAAAAGAAAATATAAACTAAATAGAAAAATTTATTTTCTTTAAATTTTATCTTATTACTTACAACAAGAGTCATTAAAATAAATATAACTCCATAAGCAATTGTTTCATGAATTCCATTTCCAAGAAATGTATCTTTTATAGCTAAAGCTATTTTTTGTATTGTGTTTATTTTTCTTTCTGTTCCCCAAGCTATTTGACTAAATAAATAGCCACTATCTGAGATTTGATTTACATTTTTAAAAATTTTATCAATAATTATATTTATTCCAAATGATAAAATAAATATTAATAAATATTTTAATATTCTTTTTATATCAACTTTTTCGTTATATTTTACAATATAATCAAAAACGCATATTGATATATATAATGGAATAAAAGCCTGATAACACCCAAAAGAAAGTGTTACTAAGATTATTGTTGGAAATATCGCCCATATTTTATTTTCTGTTATCCATTTTTCTTGAAAATAAACTGCTACAGCTATTTCTAAGAAAGCTATAGCTACTTCTACACTTTGTAAAGAAAAATAAAATTGTTCAGCAAAAATTGGCGCTGTAATTATTATTAATCCAAATACTGTTTTGGCAAATTTATTATCTTTCTTAAACAATTTATCAAAATTTATAAACCAAAAAATTATTGATATGAAAAATATTAAAAATGTGAAAATATTCGTTAAATAAATATTTATTGGAATAAAGTGAAATAATTGTTTCGTCCCAACCAAAGCCCATCTTCCAATAGCAATCCATGAATCAAGTATTTTTTCTGGAGTATATATCAATATTTCTGTATCTATTGAAATTGAATATGTAAATAATTTTACACTATAAGCAAATAATCCAATAATAAATATAATTATTATTGGATATTTATTTTTCTTTAAAAATTCTAACATTATTTAAAAAGCTCCCCATCAAAGATATGTTCATAGCTAAATTGATGATCTTCTTCAGCAACTTGTTTTAAATATTTTCCATATTCTGTTTTCTCATATTTTTTAGCATGTTCTAAAATTTGATTTTTATTAATCCATCCATTTTTATAAGCAAATTCTTCTAAGCAACCAATTTGAACACCTTGACGTAATTCAATAGCCTTAACATAATCACAAGCATCACATAATCTATCAGGTGTTCCTGTATCAAACCAAGCATAACCACTTCCTAATGGAATTACTTTTAATTTTCCTTTTTCCATATAAGCTTTATTTACATCTGTAATTTCAAGTTCGCCTCTTTCAGATGGTTTTATATTTTTAGCTATCTCTACTACTTCATTATCATAAAAATAAATTCCAGGAACAGCTAAATTTGATTTTGGATTTTCTGGCTTTTCTTCTATTGATAAAGCTTTTCCATATTTATCTATTTCAACAACTCCATAAGATTTTGGATCAGCAACTTTATAGCCAAAAATTACTCCACCTTTTTTTAATTGACTAGCAGCTTTTAAAACTCTTTCGATTCTTGAACCATAAATCATATTATCTCCTAGTATCAAAGCTACATTATCGTCTCCTATAAAATCAGCTCCTAAAATGAAAGCATCAGCTAGTCCTACTGGTTTTTCCTGAACTTTATATTGTAAGTTCATTCCTAAATCTTTTCCATCTCCTAATAAACTTTCAAAAGCTGGCAAATGAACAGGCGTAGAGATTATTAATACATCTCTAATTCCAGCCATCATAAGTGTTGATAATGGATAATAAATCATTGGTTTATCATATACTGGTAACATTTGTTTAGAAACAGCAAGTGTAATTGGATAAAGTCTTGTAGCACTACCCCCAGCTAAAATAATTCCTTTCATTACTTTAATTCCTCCTTCAAATATTCTTTCAAAGCATCTTCATAATTCTCTGGTATAATACCTATTTTCTTTAATTTTTCTTTTGATAACATACTATTTTTTGGTCTATCAGATGAAGCCGGATTTAATTTTTTATATTCTTCAGAAGTTAAAGGAATAACTTTTGTTGTAACTCCTGAAATCTCAAATATTTTCTTTGTAAATTCATACCAAGTTGTAAATCCTTCATTTGTAGAATGATATATTCCATATTCTGGTTCTTTTTCCATAATTTGTTCTATTATTTTACAAAGAGTAGTAGTTGATGTAGGACTTCCATGTTGGTCATTAACAACAGATACCTCTTCTCTTGTTTTTGAAAGATTTAACATTGTTTTAACAAAGTTTTTTCCTCTTAAACCATATAACCAAGCTGTTCTTAAAATATAATATTTTCCAGCCTTTTTAGCGTTTTCTTCGCCAACGAGTTTTGTTCTTCCGTAAGCGCTAACAGGACCAGGCTCCATATTCTCAGTATATACTTGATCTATAGGTAAATTTCCTGGGAAAACATAATCTGTACTAATATGAATAAATGTACAATCATATTCTTTAGCACTATCAGCAATATTTTCAACAGCTGTTCCGATTAACTTGTAAAGCTAAATCTTCTTTAACTTCGCAAGCATCAACATTTGTAAAAGCAGCACAATTTATTATAAAATATGGTTTTACTTCTTCGACTTTTTTTCTTACAGCTTCTTTATTACAGATGTCTAAAGTTTCAATAGTTGTAGGGTATACTTCATAATTTTTTTCAAGGCGTTCTTTTAGTTCTCCTCCTAACATTCCATCACTACCGATTAATAATACTTTCTTCATTCTAACCTCATTTCTATTTTAAAAATTTATTTTAACTTTACATATGGACATTATATCACACAAAACTATATTGTCAAAGACTTTCACTAAATAAATTACAAAAAATCACAAAAAATTCACAATTGAATAACCAATAAATTCTCCAAGACAAATTAAAGTAAATACAAATGAAGCTAATTTTTTAAAACGTATATCTTGATAATTAAGCAATAAATAAGATTCCAAAACAAAAATTATATATGACACTTCTATACCAGCATTATTTATACCTTTAGCAACTGGCATAAATAGTAGAAATACTAATCCTATTAAACTAATATAACTAGACTTTACAAGCCCAAAATATTTTTCTTCTATTCTCGAAAAAATATAAACTACCATAAAAATTTGTAATAAGTCAAATCCTAAAGAAAAAATACAATTTGGTATGAAACTCAAATTTGCTTTTGAAACAAGGAAAAATAGTTCTATGATACTTACTAAAACTGTTGGAATCATAAAAGCTGAATGTTTTGTTTCATCTTTAAAAATATAGTAAACCCCAATAAATAAAGCAATTGGAAATATTGAGTTAAAAGCTGATAAATTTTTCTTATTAAAAGTAAAGAAATTATATGTGTAATTTGTTAGATAATTAATTCCATTTTCATTTATTTTTACTTTTATTGGATTATATTTATAAAAAACAATTCCTAAGATTAATGAAATAATAATTCCAATTATTAAAGTTATAATAACTCCTTTGTTTTTATTATTTACTTCAACATTTTCATTTTTTTTCTTAACCTTTTTCAAATTATTTTCTTGTTCTTTTTTTAATTTATAAGATTCTAATAACCTCCAAATTATTAAAGTAATAATTGAAATTCCAATAGGTATTTGAAAACTTATATTTGAAAGTAATAAAAATCCTAATAATCCGTAAAGAAATCATAATTGAATATAAATAAGCCCATTTTTCTTTTAATAATAATTTGTCTACTGAAATAAAAATTAATTCTCCAAAGAAAATAGCTTCTACTAATCCAGAATTTATATATTCTAAAATAGCAGTTGAAAAACAAATTAAAAGTGTTCCAATATAAGACACCAATTTGTTTTTATCTGTTATAATTTGTAAAGTAAAAAAAGTTGCTAAAACTAATAATATAAATTTTAAAATATCTATAAAAATTATCATTTTACTCTCCTAACTCTTCAATCGCAATACTAACACTCTCTGACATATATCCTTTATTATATAAGTATTTTTTTATATCTTCTAATTCATCTTGTGATTTTAATTTTTTTTCTAAAATATTTTTAGCAGATCTTATCTCAAATTCTAACAAATCTTCTCGATTTTCATAAATATAATCATCTAAAAGATTTTTATTTACGTTTTTTTGTAATAACTTATAATTAATTTCTTTTATTGATAAATTCTTTAAAGCCTTAAACTCTTTTATACTTCTTTCTATATAATCTTTATCATTTATATAATTGTTTTCTTTTAAAATCTCAATAACATTTTCTAAGTCATTTTCATCTGCTTCAGATAAAAATTTTTCTCTTACTTCATTTTCTGTTCTTTTTTTGTACAAAACAAATTTTAATACTTTTGTTTTTAATTTATCTAATCTTTCAGCTTCTTCTAAATTATTAGTAAATTCCATTTTAAATTCACCTCTTAAAAATTTATATCTATAAATAACATTATCAAATTTCTATAAAAAAATCAACCCCAAATTAGAAATAACCTAATTTGGGGAAAATTATTATTCTGTAATATCATCTATATCTTCTTGGTCATCTTCATCTTCTTTTTCGTTTTCTTCTGTCAAAGCATTTTCAAAGGCTTTATTAAAGTTTTCTCTAATCTTCTTTTCAACTTCATTCATAACCTCTGGATGTTCTTCGAAGTATACCTTTACATTTTCTCTACCTTGTCCAATTTTTTCACCTTTATAGCTAAACCAAGAACCGCTCTTTTCAATTATATCTAAGTTAACAGCTAAATCTAAGATATTTCCTTCTTTAGAAATTCCTTTTCCATAAATAATATCAAATTCAGCTTCTCTAAATGGAGGAGCTACTTTATTTTTAACAACTTTTACTCTAGTTCTACTTCCTAATACTTCACCATTTACTTTAATATTTTCAACTTTTCTAATATCTAATCTAACAGAAGCATAGAATTTTAGCGCTCTACCACCTGGAGTTGTTTCTGGATTACCAAACATAATTCCAACTTTTTCTCTTAATTGGTTAATAAATATTATTGTTGCATTTGTTTTACTAATTGTTCCAGCAAGTTTTCTCAAACCTTGTGACATTAATCTTGCTTGTAAACCAATATGAGCGTCTCCCATATCTCCATCTATTTCAGCCTTTGGAACTAAAGCAGCAACTGAGTCAACAACTACTAAATCAATTGCACCACTTCTAATTAAAGCTTCAGCTATTTCCAAAGCTTGTTCACCAGTATCTGGTTGAGCAACAATTAAATTATCTATATCAACACCTAAATTTTTAGCGTAAACAGGATCTAAAGCATGTTCTGCATCAATAAAAGCAGCTTCTCCTCCATTTTTTTGGACTTCAGCTAAACAATGAAGCGCAAGAGTTGTCTTACCAGAAGACTCTGGTCCAAATATTTCTATGATTCTTCCCTTTGGAATACCACCAATTCCTAAAGCAACATCTAATGATAATGAACCGGTTGAAATAGCTTCTACATTCATTTTTGTAGCATTTCCTAATTTCATTACAGAACCTTTTCCAAATTGTTTCTCTATTTGATTCATAGCAGCTTCCAAAGCTTTTCTTTTTTCATCATTACTTCCCATATTATTTCTCCTTTTGAATTAATAAAAATTTGTTCTCCGAACTTTCGTTCATTTACATTATATCTAAAAAAATTTTTTTGTCAATACTTTTTATGAAAAATTTGTTCTTTTTTTATATTATTTTATTGTCTATACCATTTCTCTATGTTGTAAAACATACTATAACTATTTGGTGAGATTTTTCCACATAATGTTTGATTATAAACAACTGAACTTGTATTTCTATATAAGAAAATATATGGAAAATTATTCAAATATTCATCATATAATCTATTATAATTTCCTAATTGTTTATTATAATCAAAAGTAATATTTATATCATTCATAATATTATTTAAATTATCACTCGAATAATTTGAAACATTACCATTTCCAAACAAAGATGTTACTTTAGGACTAAATCCAGTATGAATACCAGTAATTAAAACTTGATATGATTTATTATTAAAAGAATTTTCAAATCTTTGATGATTTTGTTCTTCAACGGTTACTTGTATTCCATGGTTTCCAAGCTGTCCAGCAATAACATTTGCAGATGTTATACGTTCTGGATAGTTAGAATCAACTATAATAGTAAACTCAAGAACTTTTCCATCTTTTGTCCATTTATTATTTTCATATACCCAACCAGCATCCATTAATAAATTATCAGCTTGATTTTCTAAATAAACTGTATCTAACTTTGTATCATAAATCCAACTATTAGATGGAATTACAAAATTTGTTTGAACATAGCCACTTCCAATATTTGCCATTAAATTTGATCTATCAATATATAAGGCAATTGCTTTTCTGGTTCTACTATCTGATAAAATATCTACTCCTGTATTAAAACTTAAAAATGTTACTTCTCTATCTGGAATATCAACTTTTGTATAGCCAAGAGAACCAATATATGTTCCAATATTTTTTGAGTCAACTTCCATAATGTCTATATAGCCAGACTTAAAAGCAGCATACATACTTCCAATTGTATCATATAAATTAACATCTATTTCTGTAAGTAAAGGCTTCTTTTCCTCTATATTCCAATAATTTTCGTTTTGAACAAGAACTAAAAGTCCATTTTCATAAGAAGCAAATTTGAACATTCCTGTTCCCATTGGCTGATTATTTTTACCAGAAGTTGCAACATCTTCACCATTGTAGTAATTACTACTCAAAATTGGCATTGTTAAATTATATTCAAAAAATTCAACTTCTTGTGACAAAACTATTTTTAATGTATTTTCATCAATCGGAATTAATTCATCTACATATTGTAAATTAGAGCTATAACTGCAATTTGAATGTTTAATAACATCAATTGTAAAAATTACATCTTGAACTGTTAAATCTGTTCCATCTTGCCATTTTACGCCTTTTCTTAGAGTAATGATATAATTTAAATTATTTTCTTTTGCGATTCCACTAGCAAGAGAAAAATCTATACCATAATCATTTCTAACATATATTAATGAATCATATACAAGTTTTGAAATTTGTTTAACATTTTTATTATTAGTAAGTAGCGGATTTAACGTATCTACTGACGCAACACCTAATCTTAAATTTGTTATAAGATTACTAGTAGTAGAAACTTTATCTTCAATTTTTCCTTTTGAAGTATCTTTACTATAGAAAACAACATAAGTAATGATCAATAAAATTATAAAACCTAAAACAAAAATATATTTAAAAACTCCTTGTTTCACTTTGAAAAAAACTCCTAATTAAAATTATAAGTCAAAAAAATTATTACATGTTTTTTATTAAAAGTCAATACAAATTTTAATAAAAAATTTGAGAACTTTTTAAATAAAAGTTCTCATTTTAAATAGATTTATTAATACTCTAATTATGACAACGCTTTCTCTGTATCATAAGAATTATTTAACTCATCTACAACTCTAAATTTGTAAGTTCCAGAAGCTCCTGTTACTGTAACTTTAATTTTAGTTTCAGTATCATTAGATGATATTATTTTAAAATCTTCATTTTTTGAATAATTATCACCAATACCTACATATACTTCAGATATTTTATTGATTTTTCCTGTAACTTTTAATGTAACTTCATAAGTTGTAACATCATTCATTATATTTTTTGTTGGCTCACCTTCTACTACAACTGTTGGTTTTGATGATTCAGTTTCAATTTTTTCTACACTAGTATCAGAGCCCCATTCAGAACTTGTATAATAAATTTTTGTTTTATCATCAGGATCTTTTATTCCTTCTACAGAATAAATTTTTCTAGTAGAAAAGTTTACTACAACATCTTTAATTCCTTTTAAATCAAAATATTTATTTAAATCATCTTTTGAAAAATAAAATATTTGATTATTTTCCGAAGCTAAAGAATATTTATCAATGATAGTTTTAGCTTCTGACTCATGATTTTTTATAAGCATTTTATCAAAGACACCTACATCTGTACTACCATTACCATATCTATCAGCGAAAAAGTGTGTATATTCATTTTCTGTAACACTGCTTTTTTCCTTTAAATATGTTTGATAATCTGTAGCAATTTCATCTACCTTTTTTTGCATTTGCTCTAGTTCTGATTTTGCTCCCTCAAATTTCATTTGATTATAAGCGTTAGTACTAGCAACAATTGTAACTGAAGCTAAAATTAGTATTAATATTATTGATGAAATTAATGAAATTAATGTTATACCTTTGTTATTTTTCATAACAAATTTCCTTTCTTAATTCATTTTTCTTTTGCTTTTATTTTAACCGCCATTTCTTATTTGTTGTAAATAAAGATCTGATATATATTGATTATAATCAAAAGCTTCCATATATTCTGGAATTCCATAATCTACACCATAAGTTTCAACTGTAGCTTTTGTTATAACTGGATATGAACCTTCTTGGAATTTTTTAATTTCTGAATTTTCAGTCAATTCTGAATCATCATTTAATGTTCCTACAACTGGATCATTAGTAGTATTTCCTTCATCATCTACTTCTTTTTCTTCGACTGGTAAAGAAAGCATTTTTTCAATTAAATCCATTCCTTTTGTTACTTTGCCAAAAGCACAATAAGCACCATTTAAACCACTTTCTTCTTTAGTTGTAATGAAGAATAATGATGTTCCAGAATCTCTACTTTGTTGATCTAAAGTGTCAAATTGATAATCATTTCTATAAAGTCCAACTGTTCCTTCTTCAAATCTTAATACATTGTCATTAAATCCATTTGCAACAAATTCTCCAAAAATTGAAACTTTATAATCTGTATCTTCGCTTCCTCTTTCATTTTCTGGTGTTGTAGAATATTTTTCATCTTCCATATCAATGTAAGGTTTTACACTTTTATCTAAATCACTAACTCTTAAAGTATCTTCTTCTACTGTTTGAGTAGTAGTATATTCCTCTCCTTCTGGACCTATATAATTTCCATTTTCATCATATTGATCACTTGGGATTTCTTCTGTTTTTAAATTCATACCACAAGCTACTACATTTGAATCTGTTCCATAAAAAGCTTTTCCATCATAATAACCATTTTGAGCAAGTTTTATGATTGTAGCAACTGTGTTTGGAGCATAATCAGGTTGTAATTCAATCTTTATTTCTCCATAGCCCTCTACTTCTAATGTCAATATTGGATTTTTAGCTTCTTTATTATAGCTTACACTTCTTACAGCTCTATATACTAAAAAGCCAATTCCAACTGTAACCGCGATTATTAAAATAATCAAAATTAAATTTTTAAGTACATTTTTCATTTTGTCTAACACTCCTTGTTATATCTTAAAATTGCTAAAATCTAGGATAAGCCTAAAATTTTTATAGCCTCTCCTACATTTTTCACACCTATTATATCTAATTTATACTTTTCTTTCAAGTATTTTTTATTACTTTCTGGAATAATACATTTTTTATAACCTAATTTTTCGGCTTCATTTAGTCTTTTTTCAATTAAATTAACATTCCTAACCTCGCCTGTTAAGCCAACTTCACCAATTACAACAGTCTTTTTATCAACAGGAATATTTTTTAAACTAGAAATTGTCGCAATACAAATTCCTAAATCAATTGCTGGTTCATTTATTTTTATTCCACTTACAACATTTAAATAAATATCTTGATTTCCAAGTGAAACTCTAGCCTTTTTTTCTAAAACAGCAGCTAATAATGTCAATCTATTATAATCAATTCCTATAGCGTTTCTTCTAGGCATTCCGAAAAAGCTTTGTGTAACTAAAGCTTGAAGCTCTACTAAAAGAGGTCTTGTTCCTTCTAAAGAAACAACTACAACAGTTCCACTTGCTTCCCCATTTTCTTTATCAGAAATTAAAATAGATGATGGATCTAGAATTTCCACAAGACCCTCGTTTTCCATTTCAAACATTCCAATTTCATTTGTTGAACCAAATCTATTTTTTACTCCTCTTAAAATTCTATATTGATAATATCTTTCACCTTCTAAATATAAAACTGTATCTACCATGTGTTCTAAAACTCTAGGACCAGCTATTGTTCCGTCTTTAGTAACATGCCCAATTATAATAGTCGTTATTTCTCTTTGCTTGCAAATTTTCATAATTCTAGCTGTAATTTCTCTAACTTGTGAAACACTTCCAGCACTTGATGTTATCTCATCAGAGTAAACTGTTTGAATTGAATCTATTATTACAAATTCAGGTTCGAGCTTTTCAATTTGAGCTTCTATATTATCAATATCTGTCTCAGCTAAAAACAATAAATTATCTTTATTTACATTTAATCTATCAGCTCTTAATTTAATTTGTTCAGCTGATTCTTCTCCTGAAACATATAATATTTTCCCTGAAATATTAATTTTATCACAAATTTGAAGTATTAAAGTTGATTTACCAATTCCTGGTTCACCACCAATAAGAGTAAGAGAGCCTGTTACAAACCCTCCTCCTAAAACTCTATCTAATTCTTCAATTCCAGTTTTAATTCTAGTTGTTTGCTTTTTTACCACTTCATTTAATTTTACAGGATCTACTCTTTCTTTTTTTACAGTAGTAGTTCCTTTTTTCTCTACATCTTTTTCTTCATAAAAAGTATTCCATGAATTACAAGATGGGCATTTTCCAAGCCATTTTGGTGATTCATAGCCACAACTATTACAAACAAAAATCGTTTTTAATTTCATTCCAACATCCCTTTTTCTAATAATTTTTGAAGTACAAGAATAAACATTGAGTGACTCCAACTTAATCCTATTACCCATTTTGGTTTTAGAGTAACATTATCAATTTGCTCAGCTAAGAAGCCATGGTCACTTGAAGTTTTTAACGCAAAATTAAAACATTCTAATGCATCATCTTTTCTTCCAGCTTCTATATAATATAAAGCCATCCATAAAGTTGCTATTACCCAAGGATTTCCGCCAACATAATTATCATTTTCATATCTTAGGAAACCTCCTGTATAAGTTCTTATAGTCATTTCCATCTTTTGTACTGTATTTAACATTTCTCTAGAATCTGGTTCTAACATTCCAAATGGAACGCAAGGTCCTAAAAGACTTATATCAATTCTCATATCATCTCTATTTCTTACAAAAGTTCTTAAATCTTCATTAAAGAAATTTTCTAAAATATATTGTCTTAATTTTAAACTATATTCATCTAATTCAATATTATCTTTTCCATTTATTGGCAAAATCACCATATTTAGCTTTATTGCAGCTCTAAAAGCACAATAAATATTAGCTAAAGAATAAAGTGAAACACCTTCATATTCTTCCCATAAATCATAGCTTTTTACGAATTTATTTTCTTTTGATAATAAATCATTAACATATAACTTCAAATAATTTACAGCTTTTTGAATCATTGTAACGTTTTTCATCAAAAAATCTCTATCTTTTATTACTAAATAATGTTCATAAAGCCCAACAACAACAGCCGCTGTTTCATCAATTTGATAACCCCATGATGGAGCCAAACGTCCATCTGTGTAAAATCTTTGTTCCCATCTTCCAGAATCGCTTTGTGTCATTTTACAAAATTCTGAATAAAATTTTGTTGTTTCTTCTTCCATTCCAACAATATCTTGAGCTTTAGTAATAAAAACAGAATCTCTTGGCCAACAATATGAATATCTTCCACATCTGGTTTTATATTCGTCCATTTCAATTCCAGCTGACATTCCACCTGTTTCACTATTTTGAAGAAGTGGAAATAAAAGAATTGTTCTTGTATAAATTTCTTTTATTTTTTCATCTAATCTTGAATTTAAAATACTTAATTTATCGTGCTGAGAAACAAATCTTTTCCAATATTCAACAGTTTCTGTATATAATTCGTTTACATCTGTTTTCTTTATTCTTTCAATTTGTTCATCTAATTTATTTTCATCTTCTTTACTAGCCATTATAAATAATGAAAATCTAACTTCATCATTTGGATGTAAAACTCCCATATCATAAGAAATTGCTGATTCATTTGAAAGCCCAATATAATCTTTTCCTTCTATATTTCCAGTCCAAATACTATTTTCAACGTTATTTACTTGATATGAATATAAATTACAGTTTGAAAATAAAGCAAAAGTATAATCGTGATTATATTGAATTAAGCAATTATTTTTAACAAACCCAGATGTATCATTATTTATATCTGTTAATAGTTTTGAATCTGCTAATAATTTTACATTTAAATCTTCTGTATTTTCATTTTTTATTAAATAATTTCTAACAAGTAAATTTTCATTTATTGGAACAAAATCTGTCTGTAATACTCTTAATTTAAAATAAGTATTAAAAATCTCAGTTTGCAAAACATTAGTGTTTGGAACATACCTTTGCATATAAGTATTATTTATATCATCATGTAAAGATATGTTTAATGAATCATTTACTTTAACACTCATCTTCATCCATTCAACAAACTGTCTAAAATCTGGATAAGGATAGAAAAATCTTAATATTTCTCCTGTTTTAGAAAATGTAGCGGTTATTCTACCGTTCCCGGTTACCGCATCATTAAAATATTTATCCATAGTTATTCTCCAATTATCTTATTTATATGTTCTTGTAATTCCTTAATTCTATTACTTAGAACTATAATATCTTTATCATCTGTTTCTAGTTTTGAATCTTTTATATTTTCGCCAATATCTTCCATTTTTTCAATTAAGTTTTCAATATCATCAAGCATTTCATATTTTCTAGCAAGTTTTCTATATTCAATTTCTTCATCTTCATCTATCTCACATTTTGGACTAGTAGAACCATCTAAAATATAAGTTTCTCCAAAGCTTGGTATTGTAACTTTTGTTTCAGATGTAGTCTCTATTTTTTCTTTTAAAGCAATTTGACTTTCTTCTTCGCCATGAACCAAGAAAATATGTTTAGGTGGATTTGTAAATGAATAAACAAAATTTAGAAGCCATTCTTGATCAGCATGTCCAGAGTAGCCTTCGATATACTCAACTCTAGCGTTTACAGCAATTTCTTCTCCAAAGATTTTTACCTTTTTAGCACCATTTACTATTGAATATCCAAGTGTTCCAGGAACTTGATAACCTACAAAAAGTATTGTAGAATTTTCTTTCCAAAGATTATGTTTCAAATGGTGTTTAATTCTACCAACATCACACATTCCGGCTTGCTGATAAAATTATACATGGTTCTTCTCTAGCGTTTAATTCTTTTGATTCTTCAGCTGTTACTGTAAATTTTAATCCAGGAAATTCCAATGGGTTATCTCCTGATCTTATTTTTCTTTGTATATCATCTTCAAAAAGCTCTGTGTTTTTCTTGAAAATCTCTGTAGCTGAAATAGCAAGCGGGCTATCTACAAACACATCAGCTTTCATTAATTTTTCATATTTTTTGAAGAACTCTTCATCTTGAGCTCCTTTTTCATCTTTTAATTTATCAATTTCATATAAAATTTCTTGAGTTCTTCCGAACAGCAAACGAAGGAATTACAACAGTTCCATTTTTCTCTAAAGTTTCAGAAACAATGTCTAGAAAAGCTTCAGCTTTATTATCATTTCTTATATGAAGTCTATTTCCATAAGTAGATTCCATTATTACATAATCAGCGTTTGAAATCATTGTTGGAGAATCTAAAAGTGGCAAGTCGTTATTTCCTAAATCTCCAGTAAATACAAGTTTAGTTGTTTTTCCATCTTCTTGAATCCAAATTTCAATTATAGCTGACCCCAACATGTGACCAGCGTCATTAAATCTTACGCTAATATTATCATCAATATCTATTATATCATCATAGTCAACAGGTACAAATAATTCTTTACATTTAATAGCCTCTTCAGCTGTATAAAGTGGTGGAAGTGGTTTCTTTCCTTCACGAATTCTTTTTCTATTTCTCCACTCTATTTCAGTTTCTTGAATATGTCCGGCTATCTGGAAGCATTATCTCACATAAATCACATGTAGCTTTTGTAGCATAAATTGGTTTTCTATACCCTTCATTATAAATCTTTGGAATTCTTCCAGAATGGTCTATATGAGCATGTGTAAGTAATATAAAATCAATTTCATTTATATCATAAGGAAAAGGATCAGAATTATCATATTCTTCTGTAATTTTTCCTTGATACATTCCGTAAGTCAACTAAAAATTTTTTACCAGCAGCTTCAACTAAATGGTTAGAACCTGTAACCGTTTTAGCAGCACCATAAAAAGATATCTTCATTTGTATTCCTTTCTCTTAAACAAATAATTTATATATTTTTCCTTGTTTAACATCAAAATTTTTCTTTAAAAATTTTCCGTTTAATTCAAATTCTTTTTCAAAAACTTCTTTTTCATAAGTTTTTACTTTTATTTCATTTTCTTTTACGCTGATTTCAAATTTCAATAAACTCAAATCTATAACTTTTGTATCTAAAATATTAGTTATAATTTCTAAATTCAACTCTTCATCATTTGCTATCTTCTTAATAGTTCCAGCTGAAATTAGCTTTTTAATAATTTGCTTTAATACAATATTTACTTCATCATTTAAAGTCTTTATATCTTTAATTTGAGCTTTTTCATTTATATATAAATATTTATAATATCTAATTTTGAAAATTAAATTCTTAAGGCTTTCTATATCATCTGTCTCATAAGTATTATCTTTTAAAGCTTTTATAAATTCTTCCTGAAGTTTTATAATTATTTCTTCTTTTCCTACTTTATTTTCTGAATTTATCTCTATAAATTTTTCTAAATCTCTCTTTTTATTCATATAATTTATAGGATTCATTTCTGATGTAAGTCTTGAAATTTCTTCTACAATCTTTTCTTTTCTATTATCTAACATTTTCTTGTATGTTCCAATTGTAGCAATTCTTTTTTCGCTAGGAAGTTTAGAATTTTTAGCAAGATATTCTTTTCTCATTAATTCTTTATCATTTAAAAGTATTGTTATTTTTTCTAATTCTTTTAAATACTTTAATTTTGATTGTTTTATTTCCTCAAAATATACTAATTTATCTGATATTTTTTCTAGTTCTTTGATTTTTGAATCAAGCTCTTTATTTGTTTTTGCTTTTTCTTTAGGAGTTAAATTAAAAACTAAATATCTACATAAAGTTTCAAAATATCCTGTTTTAGAAAAATATTTTTTTACATTTTGAAATGAATCATCATCTTTTATTGAATTTGACTTCCATTCCTCCATAAATAAATTTCCAAACATAATCACAAAATTCTGATAAATTAAATTATCTTCTATATGATATTTATGATTTACATTTATATCCCAAGACCAGCCATTAAAATCTGATAAAATCTCAACATTATTAGCATTATAACCATTTACTAATGTTCTTTGAAGTGAATTTTTATATTCAAAGCTATCTGTAATATAAAAATATTTTGGAGCAATATCAGATATTGCGTACAAAAGAGCTATTTCTGTAGGATAGCAAAGAATACTTCTTTCTTTTTCATTTGTCAAAGCTAGTACATTATTTTTCTTTAAAATATCAGCTTCTTCTGGCTCTATTAATTTTAAATTATCACAATATTTTTTTATAGTGTCTAAAACTAAATCCAAAAATTCATCTTTTGTGGTATCAATATTTTTAACAAGCTGATAATCTTTATAAAATTCTTCTAATTTATAAATCATACTCAATAATAAACTTTTTGAATTTGAAGAAAAATATTTAGAATCTAAAATTTTTTCTAATATTAAATTATAATCGCTACCACGCCAAAATAATTTCATTAATCCTTTTCATCACTTTCATCTAAATCTTCATCATCAGTATTTACATTATTGTTAGGGCTCATATTAAGCTCTTGCCAACGTTCTTTTGAAATTAAAACTTCTCTAGGTTTACTTCCAGCGTAACCAGAAATAACTCCTCTTGCTTCCATCTGGTCAATAATTCTACCGCGCTCTAGCATATCCTACTTTAAATCTTCTTTGAATAAATGATGTAGAAGCCTGACCAATCTCGATTACACTTTCAATCGCTTCATTTAAAAGTGGATCCATATCATCTTCATCATCCATTTCTTCATCTTTTTCTTTATCTGATTTATTAGAATTTTCAATTTGCTCTATTATATCTTCGTTATATGTAACAGTTCCATTTGATTTAATAAATCCAACAATATTTTCAACTTCATCATCAGATACAAAAGCACCTTGAACTCTTGTTGGCTTTGAAGCTCCAATTGGATAAAATAACATATCACCTTTTCCTAGAAGCTTCTCGGCTCCAGCCATATCTAATATTGTTCTAGAATCTATTTGGCTTGATACTGCAAACGCAATTCTTGATGGAATATTTGCTTTAATAAGACCTGTAATTACATCAACAGATGGTCTTTGTGTAGCAATAACCAAGTGCATTCCAGCAGCTCTAGCTTTTTGAGCTAATCTACAAATTGCATCTTCAACATCTTTTGCGGCAACCATCATTAAATCAGCAAGCTCATCTACGATAATTACAATTTGAGGTAATGGTCTATGTTCTGTTCCTTCAATAGAATGATTATACCCTTTTAAATCTCTTACACCTTGTTTTGCAAACAATGTATATCTATTTTCCATTTCTTGAACAGCCCAAGCAAGAGCACCAGCAGCCTTCTTTGGATCTGTTACAACTGGAATTAATAAATTTGGAATTCCATTATAAACTGAAAGTTCAACAACTTTTGGGTCAACCATTAAAAGCTTTACTTCACTTGGTTTTGACTTATATAAAATACTTGTTATCAAAGAATTTACACATACAGATTTTCCGAGAACCAGTTGAACCAGCTATTAACATGTGAGGCATCTTTGAAATATCAGCAACAACAGCTTCACCAGCTATATCTTTTCCGAAGAGCCATTGAAACCTTTGAACTAGCATCTTGGAAAGCATCTGATTCTAATACATCACGAAGTGGAACAAGTTCTCTTTGAGCATTTGGAATTTCAATTCCAACAGCTTGTTTTCCGAGGAATTGGCGCTTCGATTCTTATTGTTTCAGCAGCTAAATTTAAAGCTATATCATCAGCAAGTTTAGCTATTTTACTAACTCTAACACCTTCAGCAGGTTTTAATTCAAATCTAGTAATTGCTGGACCTACTGAATAATTTTCAACTTTTGCTGAAACTCCAAAACTATGAAGAGTTTTTTGTAATTTCAAAGCAGTCTCTGATAAAGCTTTATTTCCTCCTCTAGAGCCTTTTGAATTACCTTGTTTCATAAGTTCTAAAGGCGGAAATTCATAATTTTCATCATTTTCAGAAGTTGTATTATGCTCTAATTGTAAAATTTCTTGTGTTTTTTCTTCTTTTTCAACAGCTTGTTTTACAAATAGACCGCTTAATTCATTTGGATTTTCTTCTTTAGGTCCTTCTTGAACTTTTCCATTCTCAACAATTTCAGAGCTTCCATCATTATGTCTAAATAATCCTTTAATTTTTCCTTCTTTTTTGTTAGCTATTTCTTGATCTTCAAAAGCACCTAAATTTAATTTTATTTGATCATCTTGTATATCTTCACCTAATTTTGAACGTTTAGATTTTGTATCTTTGTCATCTATTGCAATATCAATACTTCTTCTTTGTTTTCTTCTTTCCTCACGAAGAGCTCGTCTTGCTTCTAACTCTTCCATACGAGCTTCTTTATTTTCTTCCATCTTATCTTGCAAATCTAAAAGCCAATTTGAAGGGCTAAATCCAAATGTAAATACTAAGAAAAGCAAAGTTAAACCAAGTGATATTGCAGCAGCACCAAACTCTCCAAATAAACTTACTAATGGAAAAGCAATTACTGCTCCTATTGTTCCTCCACCTTTGTTTAAACCGCCTAATTCATAAGCTTGTTGTACTACAGTTTCAAATCCTTTTGATCTAACAATATTTCCAGCAGACATTTGATAAATTGTAAGGCAAGATGAAACAAACCCTAATAAAAGTATTATTTGGAATATCTTTGATTTTATAAATTTTCCATTATCTCTCGCAACAGCAAAAGCAGCGCCAAAAATAGAAATTGGAATTATATATTTAATTATTCCAAAACAACCTCCTAAAATAGGACTTAATGTCTCTCCAACAGAGCCAGCGTTAGCGTATATAATAACACCAGAAATTATTCCTAAAATTATTAATAAAATAACTGAAATATCAGGATCTAACCCTTTTGTATTACTTGTCTTTTTTCTAGATTTTTTCTTTCTAGCCATAAAATAATAACCTCTTTCTTATTTTTTATATATAAATAAAAGCAAAATTTCTCTAATTTATCACAATAAAATTTTATATATAATTTTAAAAAAAGTCAATGAAAAAAAAGCAAAAAAATCTGCAAAAATTGCAGATTTTTTTATTTCTATTTTAATTGTTTTCTTTCTTCTTGAATTGTTTCTATTCTACCTTGTAAGTTTATCTCAATGCTATTTAAACTATCAACTAATTTCAATATTGTGTCTTCAGCTTCTTTTAGGATTCCATCAGCATAAGCATTTGCATTATTTTGATATTCTCTATACATGTCATTTGCTGTTGTAATGATTTCATTTTTTCTAGCATTTGCTTGTTTTGTAATTTCATGTTCATCAATCATAGATATTATTCTATTTTCAGCTTCTTTTACAATATCATCAGCATCTTTTTGAGCTTCTTTTATAATTCTTTCTCTTTCTTCTTTAATCCATTTAGCTTGTTTTAACTCATCAGGAAGTTTAAGCCTAATTTCTTTAATAATATCTAAAATTTCATTTTTACTTACAATACTTTTATCAGTAAATGGCACTGTTTTACTTTTTTCTAATAAGTCTTCTAAGGTTTCCAATAAAGTAAATATTTCCATAATTACCCCTTTCGTTTGATAAATATAAGAGTGACTCTCCCATATTTCTTGACATCAAATATATCAATCTTAAGTTTTTCAAGTTCATTTAAAACATTTTCTTCAATATCAGTTTCTATAATAATTTTTCCTGTAATATCTTTTAATAAATCATTTTCAAGAATAAACTTGGTAGAATTTATTACATAATCTGTTTTATAAGGTGGATCTAAAAATATAAAATCAAATTTTATATTTAAATTTTTAAATTTATTTAAAGCTTTTATATAATCATCTTTTAAAACAATAGCTTTATTTTCAAATCTTGTTTTAGAAACATTTTGTTTAATAATTTTTATTGCTTTTTCTGAATTATCTACTAAATAAGATTTTTCAGCTCCTCTACTCAAAGCTTCTAATCCAAGAGCTCCAGAGCCTGAGAATAAATCTAACACTATACTATCAGGCAATTCCATGTTAATTTTACTAAATAAAGCTTCTTTTACTCTATCTAATGTTGGTCTAGTAGTTTCATAGCCTTCTAATGTATATAACTTAGTTCCTCTAGCAGATCCTGATATTATTCTCATAATACACCTCTATATACTACCATATTATTATTTTATTCCAAATATATAATATGTCAATGATATTTACAAAATTGTAATAGTAACTTATTTCTATTGTAACAAATTTCACAATCTTGTAAATAAAACTAAAGCGCAAAAAAAGATTGTAATACATTACAATCTTTTTATCATTCGTTAAAATTCATTAATTATTATCATCATCTTTTCCAATTAAAAGACTAAATGTAGGGACTTCTTTTCTGTTATTTCTTACTGTTCCTTTTTTACGAGAAAATGACAACAAGAAATTAAAAAAAATAAAAACAGAAAAGATGTATGAAACAATAAAAATAATTTTAGTCATGTTCCACAAAAAAGAATCTTCTATTAAAAAATTAAACATCTTAAAATGGCTGTAATAGTTCAAAGTAGGTGATAATAAAATTGGTTTATACAGCAAAAATCCTAATAATAAAATTATAAGTTCAAAAACAATAAGTAATAAATAAATATTTAATTACCCTCCTTTTTCATTTTTATTTTTAACTTGGTACCTTGTAAATTTTGAAAAAATAAACTTTGAATCAAGTTATATAAGAAGCAAAGACAGATGAAAATATTAAAAATTAGATTAATGAAAAACAAAT
>CANPWV010000023.1 GCA_947585105.1 uncultured Clostridia bacterium | reverse complement strand
TGCTGTTGGTCGTCAAAGAGGCGCTGGTCTTGGTGGAGGCCATGATGAAAGAGAGCAAACTTTAAACCAATTATTAGTTGAAATGGATGGTTTCACTAAAAACGAAGGTGTTATAGTTTTAGCTGCTACTAACAGACCAGACGTATTAGATAAAGCTTTATTAAGAGCTGGAAGATTTGATAGACAAATCGTAGTTTCAAACCCAGATGTTAAAGCTAGGGAGCAAATTCTTGAAGTTCACGCTAGAAAGAAGAGATTAGCTGATGATGTTGATTTAGGAATTATTGCTAAAAACACAGCTGGATTTGCTGGGGCTGATTTAGAGAACGTTTTAAATGAAGCTGCTCTTTTAGCAGCTAGAAGAAATAAACCTGAAATTGGAATGCAAGAAGTTGAAGATGCTATGGTTAAAGTAACTATGGGACCTGAAAAAAAATCTAGAGTTATTAGTGACAAAGAGAAAAAATTGGTTGCTTTCCATGAAGCTGGTCACGCTGTTGTTAGTAGATTTTTACCAACACAAGATAATGTACATCAAATCTCAATCATTCCTAGAGGAATGGCTGGTGGTTATACAATGTACAGACCATCTGAAGATAAATCTTTCATGAGTAAAATAGAAATGGAAGAAAATATAGTTTCACTTCTTGGTGGTAGAGTAGCTGAAAGCTTAGTTTTAGGAGATGTTTCAACAGGTGCTTCAAATGATATTGAAAGAGCTACAAAAATTGCTAGAGCTATGGTTACTAAATATGGTATGAGCGATAAATTAGGTGCAATTGCTTATGGCTCTGGAGAAGAGGAAGTATTCTTAGGAAGAGACTTTGCAAAAGAGAAAAACTATAGTGAAGAAACTTCAGGATTAATTGATGAAGAAGTAAAAAGAATTATAGATACTGCTTATCAAAGAGCCCAAAAATTATTATCAGACAATATGAACAAATTAACAGCTGTCGCAAATGTTCTTTTAGAAAAAGAAAAAATCGACGGTGAAGAATTTGAACAAATAATGAATTCATAAAAATAATCCCACACAAGTATTAAAACTTGTGTGGGAGTTTTTTTATTTTGTCAAAATATTTCTTATATATTCGCCTATTTCTTTATCAGAAAGATTATAAAATTTTATCAATTTTAAAAGAATATCTCTTCTTGGTATATCTTCTTCTTTATCTATTCTAGCGTATTGTCTAAGGCTTATTCCAAGCTCATTTTATCATCATTAAATACATAATGTCAATCATGTAAAATTAAAATTTAAATAAAATATTTACAAATAAAAAATATCGTGTTAAAATAACTATATTATTTATTCGTTTTGAGTTTTCAATTCTTGAAAAACTTATTTCCAGTTTAAAATTAAATATTGCTCATAATAATTGACATTTTGCTTAAAATAGTATATACTATGTATATACACGAAAGGAGTTGATTTTATGGTTACAACTATTCAAAAATGGGGAAATAGCCAAGGAATTAGAATTCCAAAATCTATATTAGAAAATCTTAGTTGGAACGAAAATGAACAAATTATGATTTTAGTTGATAATGGTAAATTAATTATGAAAAAAGCTAAAGAAAAACGAAAAAATATAAAAGAATTGTTCAAAGATTATAATGGAAATTACAAAACATCTGAAATAGACTGGGGCGAACCAAAAGGAAATGAAATATGGTAAAACAAGGAACAATTATAAAACTAAATTTTAATCCTCAATTAGGTCATGAGCAAGCTGGATTCAGACCTGCTGTTGTGATTAGTAATGATATTTTTAATGAAAAAACACAATTATCTATTGTTTGTCCTATTACAAATACTAATAACCATTTCCCTCTACATGTTCCATTAGATTATAGAACAAAAACAACTGGTGTCATACTATGTGAGCATTTAAAATCTTTAGATTTAAACTGTAGAACTTATCAAGAAATTGAAAAACTTCCAAAAGATATACTACAAAAAGTTTTAGATATTGTATATTCTCAAATCGAACAAATATAAAAATTCTCCTTTTGTACTGTTTAATTTTTTAAAAGCACTACAAAAGGGGAAATTTTTACGCAACTTTTATTCCAGTATCAATGATTTCTTTTACAAAATAATTAGAAATCTCGTCATAATCTTTCTTTTTAATAGGATGTGGTTCTATTCTAGCGTCTATGTCCCAAGTCATTCCCATTAAAATAGCCATACAGTCGTAAATATCGTCAAAGTCATCAGAAACAATTGCAATATCTATGTCACTATTTTCGTTTTCTGTTCCTTTTGCATAAGAACCAAATAATATAATATCTGTGACATTATATCTTTTCTTTATTTCTTTACTATATAAATTTATAATATCTAAAATATCTTTATTTATTGTTTTTTCAACCATTCTCTCACCTTTACAATATTTTTTCATTATTTTTTTGTAAACTTATTTTATTATAACATAAAACTTATGATTTTACTACATCTTTGCAAAAGAAAACACCAGTTTAAAACTGGCGTTTTCTCATTTATTTTTGTAAAAGTAATGAATTTTGATAACTCTTTTCTACTTCATCATCTGTCAAAGCTCTGTTGTATAGTCTTAAAGTATAGGCCTCCATTTTTGAATAATGCCACCAACCATTTGAGTTCATTGAACATTTTCCAACACAGAAATAGTCTAAACCACTCATTTCATTAACAAATACATTCCAACTTTCAGAATTAAATCCAGCATCAATTAATTTTTCACCATCTAAATAAATAGTTTGTTTATAATGACTTCCATTTTCATCTGTCTTAAATATTTTAGTTGTATCTAAAGAAACAACAATATAATGATTTTGGCTATCATAAATGGTTCCATCTTTTAAAATTTTTTCTTTAACATCACCATTTTGTTTTTCAGCTTTTGTCAAATCATATATTTGATTCCAAGGAGAACCATGTGCACTAAGGTCAGAATATACACTATACCAACCAGGATTATAATATAAGCAATACCTATCAAAAATCCCAAACCTTAATTCTGCTTGTTCTGATTCATTTCCATTCCAAAAACCAAACAAACCTTTATAAAAATCTTCAATATTCTCGCCCAAATCATTATAACTTGTACCACCATCTAATTTTCCATAAAATTCAAATGTGAATCCATTTTTAGCAAAAACTTCTTTTTTAGTGAGTTGTTTTCCGTCTTCCATATAAGGTGTTCCATCTTGATTTTTAGCTGGACTATCGTCATATTTTATTTTTACATAGTCATTTACTCCGTCAAATTTAAATGAATTTTCTGTTAATCCGCTATTTTCGTTTACATCTTCAAATCCTATAAAATCTACATCTTCACTTTCTAAGTCAGATACACTTTCGGCTTTTCCTATACTTGAAGCATCTAAACTAAATATTATATTATTTCTTGCACTTTCTATTACTGTATCAGAGCTTGACAAATTGCTATAGTTATTTTCTTCTAGCTGAATTAATTCTCCTGTTTTATAATTTATAAGCCAACTATTTTGAGCTTTTCCAAACCCTGGAATATTTTCTCCTTTGTTTAATAAATACCAGTTTGTTCCATAAGCTTGATCTCCTACTGTAACAATATTCCATTCTCCTGGTCCTCTATTTTTTAGAGCTTCTCCTATTTTTCTTCCTTCATCTACTTCTTTTCCAACACGTTCATCAATATTAATATCTGACATCACAAATTGTATTGCTTCTCTTTCACTTCCGACTTTCGTTTTCTCACTTGCATTTTGAGCTTGTGTTAAAACTCCATTATCACCTAAAACAGCGTTTATTGAAACACCGGCTAAAATAAGTAAAACGATTATTGTAATAATTAAAGCAATCAATGTAATTCCTGATTTATTTTTCATCATTTGTTTATCTCCTTAACATATTTCTATGAAAAAATAATATCATTTTTTCACACCAGTGTCAATATCGAATTTTGTTTTTTTAATATAATGATTTTATAAATTACTATAAAAGAAGGATTTATAAATATGAAAAACTGTGGAAAATATGAAAACAATTTAAATTTAATAGGTCCAATTTTGAGGGAAAAAAGAAGAGAAAAGAAAATTTCACTAGAAAATCTTTCTTCAAAACTTTTTTTGATGGGCGTAAATATTCCTGTTACTGCACTTCATAGAATTGAAAACAATCAAAGGACTGTTAGAGATTATGAAATATCTGCGCTTTCCGTAGCTTTAAATATTGACGTAAAAGAATTACTAGATCCAATAATAAATAAATTTAAAAGTATATAAAAAATTCCCTAGGGGAATTTTTTATTTGTAAATATTTTATTTAAATTTTAATTTTACATGATTGACATTATATGTTTTTAGATGATAAAATGAGCTTGGAAAATGGGATTTTAAAATATTATATTGAGGGGGTATTTATTGATATGACTGATATAGCAATATTTTCAGCAAGTGAATCAGCGGAAAAATTTACAAATGAAATTTGCAAATATTTAAATTTAGATATGGGAAAAGTTAATAGACAAAAATTTCAAAATGATAATAACTTTGTCCAAATTCTTGAAACAGTAAGAGAAAAAGATGTCTTTGTTGTTCAAACAACAGAGCCACCTGTAAATGAAAGAATTATGGAAATGTTAATCATGGTTGATGCTATAAAAAGAGCTGCTGCTAGAAGAATTACGCTTGTTTTACCGTATTATATGTATTCGAGAACAGATAAAAAAGATCAGCCAAGAGTCCCAGTTACAGCTAAATTACTTGCTCAATTAATAGAATCTGCGGGTGTTTCAAGAGTTCTTACTTGCGACCTTCATAACCCAGCAATTCAAGCTTATTTCAACATAAATTGTGATGTTTTAACAGGTCAGTCACATCTTCAAAAATACTTTGATCAAAAAAATATTGAAAATAAAGTTGTTGTTGCTACAGACGCTGGAAGCTCTAAAAAAGCTTATAAATACGCAAAACATTTCGAGTGCCCAATAGCTTTGATAGATAAAAGAAGAGATGGAAACAATGATAAAGCTGTTGCAAGTAACGTTATTGGCGATATTAAAGGAAAAAATGCTTTGATATTTGATGACGAAGTTGATACAGCTGGTTCAATTATGGAAACAGTTAGAATACTAAAAGAAAATGGCGCAAAAGACGTTTATGTTGGTTGCACACACGGAGTCCTTTCAGGACCAGCGATTGAGAGAATTAAAAATTCTGATTTAAAAGAATTGGTTATGACAAATACTATTCCTTTGCCACCAGAAAAGCAAAACGAAAAAATAGTTGTTATTTCAATGTCAGAATTATTCGGAGAAGCTATAAAAAGAATAAATGAAGCCACTTCAATTGGAGAATTATTTGAATAAAGGTATTGACAAGTTGTACAAGTATAATGTATAATAAGTACGGTTAAGGATGTTTAAGATTTTTACATAATTCCTTAAACAAAGATCCCACAAAATGGTTTTGTACTTCGAAGGGGGGGAAAATATAATGTCAGAGGTTAAAGTAAATAACGGTAATATAGAAGACGCTTTAAAAAGATTTAAAAGACAATGCGCTAGAAATGGTGTATTACAAGAAGTTAGAAAAAGAGAACATTATGAAAAACCAAGCGTAAAAAGAAAAAAGAAGTCAGAAGCCGCAAGAAAAAGAAAATTTTAATAAACAAAATAAGTAGTAGGAGAAAATCTTACTACTTTTTGTTTTTTATTTATCGTTCTAAAAAGCTAAACTCTACATATTTTGTATAGTAAGATTTTTGTATTGTAGGTGAAATTTATGAAGAAGTTTTTTGTTGTTGTCGTAATTATTTTTACTTTATTTAGCAATTATTATTGTTTTGCTGATGACAAAATAGAAGAATTAGATGAAGATGATGGAGTTTGGAGTTTAAGTATTTCTGACGAAAACGGAGAGCCTAAAACAGATTCTAGACATATAATTTGTATTGAGCGTTCAACAAATAGTGTTTTATATGAAAAAGACGGGTATTCGAGATGTGCAATGGCTTCTACAACAAAAATATTGACTTCAATAATAGTACTTGAAAATTGTGATTTAAATGAAGAAGTTGAAATATCAAAGAAAGCTGCAAATACAGGAGGGTCAACACTTGGAATAAAAACTGGAGATAAAATAACAGTTGAAAGTCTTTTATATGGATTGCTTTTAAGGTCTGGAAATGATACAGCTGTGGCTCTTGCTGAACATGTTTCTGGAACTGTAGAAGAATTTTCTAAATTAATGAATTCAAAAGCAAAGGAAATTGGTTTGAAAAATAGCAATTTTGTAACTCCTCATGGATTAGATAATGATGATCATTATACAACAGCCTATGATATGGCGATTTTAACAAATTACGCTTTAAGAAACGAGATATTTTGTAAAATAGTTGGAACAAAACAAATAAATAAAATGATAGGGAAAAGTGATAGAAGTTTAAATAATACAAATGAACTATTGGGAGTTATAAACGGGGTATATGGCGTAAAAACTGGATTTACAGGAAACGCTGGAAGATGCTTAATTACAGCTTGTAAAAGAGGAGATTTAGATATAATTGTTGTAGTTCTTGGTTCAGACACAAAAAAGATTAGAGGAAAAGATAGTATAGCAATTATTGAATATGTTTTTGATAATTTCAAAATGGTAGATACCAAAAACGAAATAGAGAAAATTTTTAATGATTTTAAAGCTAATCAAAATATTCGAGCTATTAAATCACTAGATAAAGTAAATATTAATTATAAAGAAAGAGAAAATTATGTTTTTCCAATAAATAAAAACAAAGTAAATAATTTGAAAACTTCAATTTATTGTTTATATAGACTTACCTCACCTTTAAAAGAAAATACTGTAATTGGGAAAATTAGGCTTATGTGTGAAAATCAAATTTTGTATGAAATTGATGTATTTTTAGATAAAAAAATAAAAAGAATGGATTTTAAAGATTATTTGAATATTTTTGTAAAAAATTATAAGACGTTTTATTCGATTTAAATGTATATTTGATGAAATTCAAGGTAATACTCCAATCAAATAAAATTTAGGAGGTTACCTATGAAAGATTTTTTAAAAAGAAATAAATTTATAATCTTAAGCGTTTTTCTTTTAATTAGTTTGCTTTTTTCATATATTTATAGTGCTTCAGCTTATACTTATGAAACATTAGATTTTAAATATGGAAAAGTAAAAACAAATTCTACGCTGAATGTAAGATGTGGCCCAGGGACAAATTATGATAGGGTTGGAAAATTAAATAATGGAGATTATATTAATGTTTTTGCAAAAGTAGGGGATTGGTATATAATTCAAACGACTGATAACTTGGTTGGAGCCGTCTCCGGAAGGTATATAGATCCTGTTTATGATGAAAATGAGATGAAAAATTATCTTGATGAAAAAGCGTTAGCTAATATAGAAACGGAAAAGACTGAAGAGACGATGAATAATTCAACTGAAACAAGTCAATATATAGATAGTATAGAGCTAACAGATGAAGAAAAAGAATTTTTGAATTTGATTAATACAAATAGAAAAAATAATGGTTTGAGTGAACTTAAGATTGATAATGAAATTCAAAATATTGCAAGACTTAAAGCTCAAGATTTAGAGAGAAATGATTATTTTTCTCATACGTCGCCATCTTATGGAAATGTTAATGATATGATGAATAGCTTTAATGTGAAATTTACTAAAGTTCAAGAAAATATTGCTGGAAATCAGAACTTGTCTGGCGCAGTAGAAGCATGGATGAATTCTGATAGTCACAAATCAAATATTTTAAATAGTGATTTTAACTATACAGGAGTTGCAATTTCAGAAAGTTCTACTTATGGAAAAATCTTTGTTGAAGTATTTGTTCAAAAATAAATAAAAAAGAAAAGCCTTTTTTAAAAAGCTTTTCTTTTTTTATAATTATTATCTTCCTTCATCATCATCGTCATGAATACGTTCTGGTTTATGGTTATTTTTATCTGCTCCGTATTTTTCAGCG
Organism: uncultured Clostridia bacterium; assembly: GCA_947585105.1. Lineage (GTDB taxonomy): Bacteria > Bacillota > Clostridia > TANB77 > CAG-508 > Scatovivens. The sequence continues at coordinate 14,850 of CANPWV010000023.1, read as the reverse complement.
ATTTTTTCAGGAGTATTATGTGAGTTTATGTATTCCATTATTCCATTCATTTTTCTTCTATTTAGACTTTCACAAATGAGTTTATATAATGGAATATTTCCTTTAGAAGTTGCAACTTCAGATTGTTCAAGTTCTTCTGAAATTTCATCTACATTTTGTAAAGATTGATAATTATTTTGTTTATCTAAAAGTTCTTGCAATTTATTTAAGTTAGAAAGTGTTGTAGAATATGGATCTTTACTAACTTCTTCTTCTAATAATTTTAAACGACTTTGTTTATTACTTAATTCTTGAAGTTTTTCTTGTGAAGGGTTAGGATTTTCCATAATTTCTTTTTTCAAAGCTTCAATATCATTTTTAGCTTCTTCTACATTTTTTTCTAATTTCAAATGATCTCTTTTCATTTCTAATCTCTTATACTCATCACTATTTTTATCTGTTAAAGAGTTCATAGAGTTTTCTAAAGAACTTATAGTTTCTCCTGGTTGTATAGTATAATTATCTATAGATTGAGCAATATTGTTAATATCAACGTCTTTAGGTAATTTTCCTATTAATTCTGAAACTTGACTATTTAATTCATTAAAATTAGCTTCATTAATATTTAGAGAAGCAAGTGTTAAAGGTTGTTTTGAAGATACTTTTAGATGTGGCATCTCTTTTGGAAAACTATCTAATTTAGAGCATAATTCAGGATTATTTGCTTTAAATAAAGTTTTTGCTGACATATATTCATTTGAATTTTTAAAGTCTTGAATTGCTTTTATTTTATCTACAATTTCATATTGAGGAGCTAATATATCACGTCTTTCTTGAGAAGCTCTATCTATTTCAGCAGCATCAATTTTATTTCCTTCTATTTTATCAGCTAAATCATACATTTTACGAAGTTTAATTTGTGATTTTGCTTGATATTTACTTATAGTTTCTTCATATTTTTTCTTAGAATCTCTTAATTGTTTAATAGCTTTTTTGGCTTGCATAACAGCTTCATTGGCATTTCTAAGTTTTTTAGCATTTTCAGAGTTACCAGTAAAAGCTAATAGAAGAGATATACCAAGATTTTGTTCATTTTCAACGCCTTCACGTTGTTCTTGAGCGTTTCTTAAAGCTTTTCTCTTTTCTTGCATTTGTTTATCAAAGCTATTTTCACCAGTATAACGACGCATAAATTCTACTATAGCTTCATCATTATCAACAAGGTCTTTAAATAAACTATTATATTCGCTTGTATATTCTCTGTTTTTACTATTTAAACTATTTAAGTTTTCTTGTTGAGATGTCCAAAAGTCTTTATCAGCAGAGTCAATTTCAACTCCTTCCATTGAGCTATAATAAGCTATTAATCCTAGTTCAGTATCTGGTCTACATTCTACGCATGAATATATATTTGAGTCATTTTCCATATCGATTTTATTTTGTTCGATAAGGTTTTCTCTTTCAGTATATGTTTCTAGTGGGTTTTTATCAAATCTAGATACTTTACGGTGTTTGTTATCTACGATTTTTTTAGCCTCTCCAATTCCCATTTTAATAATCCTCCTAAAATAAATTATTTATTAAATAAATCATTATTTTCAGTCTTACGAATACCATTATAGCACATATTATATGAAAAATCAAGTTTTTGGAAAAACTTACAAAAAATTTGTTCTAAAATGTTACATATTATAAAAAATAATGTAATAAAAACTTAATATTTGCCTAAAAATAGCTAAAAAAATAGAAAAATTTTGCATTTTATGTTGATTTTATGAAAAAAATGTTTTATAATATTAATATCGGTTATTATAGGATTACTCCGTCCATTCGGAGAAATACCTAAAAAATAAATAAAGAAAAGGATGGTACAAGTATGACTGGAAAAAGAATTGGAAAAGTATTACTTGTGTGGTTATGTATAATTACTTTGTTAATGCCATTTGCTTCAGATGTGTTAGCGGTTACTACGTTAACTAAAGAACAAACCACAACAACTGCTGTAAAACCATTAACAAAAGATCAAAACACAGCGGTATTAGAATCAATGCCATATCGTGAAGGTGGAAAAGAATCTACTAATATAGATTCAGAAGATTATGATGAAAATATGTATTCATATAGTATTTCTGATGTAGATGTCTTAAAAGTAGTTCAAGCTGGAGATTTTGAGTTTCAAGATACTTTCTATTGCGTAAACGCTAAAAAATCTTTAACTATTACATCTTCAGGACATAATTATGTAAGAGCTACAGAAGATTTCACTGATTTTAATGATGAAAAAGTTACTAAATGGGCTGAAGAAGTTGGAATAAGTGAAGATAATTTTAAATCTTTAGTATACTTATTAAATAATTTGTATTCTAAAAATTTAAATACTAATTACAAAGACCAATTTATCAGAGAAGCTTTCAAAGAAACATTAGAAGATGGTGAAGAATTAGATCCACCTACAACAGTTGATATGATAAAAACTTATTTAACTGATGATGATATTGAAGTAATTCAACAATGGGCTATTTGGTATTTCACTAATGGAAGCCAAAATGAAACAGATTATTCTGAAACTACTTATGATAGTTTAGGTAATATTGAAGTTGGTGAGTTAAATGTTCCAGGAGTATCAGAAGCTCCAAAAGAAAAACAAGATTTATCAACTATAAATAGTACTAGAAATACGTATGCCCAAACTTTATATACATATTTAGTTGAATCTGCTAAAAAAGCTGCTAAAGAGGAAATAGAAAATCTTAACCCAAACAATAGAAATATAAGTTTATGGGTAGGAGAAGGAGACCAAGAAAATACACTTCAACCATTAGTTTTATTGACTGAAGAAAAATATGATTTAGCTTTAAGAAAATTCATTGTTTCTGTAAATGGAATAGCTACAACAGGTAGAGAGCCAGTTCCAACAGACGAAAGCTTAGAACAATTAGCTAAAGGAAGTGAAACAACAGCTTCTTATAGACACGCTAAATCTCCAGTAACAGTAAAACAAGGAGACAGAATTGTATATGAATTTAGAATTTATAATGAAGGTAATTTTGATGCTAAAGTTAAAGAAATTGTTGATTACTTACCAGAAGGTTTGACAGTTGTTGATCCATCAAAAAGTTCAATAAATTCTAGTTTCAATTGGGAAATAAATGATAGAACTCTTATAAATAGATATTTAGAAAACACTACAATTGATGCTTTCAATAAAGATACAAGAGAATTATCTTATGAAAAAGTTCAATTAGAATGTGAAATAACAGGAGATCTTACAGAGGGAACAGTTTTAACAAATGTTGCTGAAATTAAGTTAGATGATGGTAGTGATAGAGATTCTGTTGAAAACTCAATTAGTCCTGATACAATTAAAGATGACTTTTCAGGAAATGTTAAAAATAAAGAAGATTTAACAGACCCAAATTATCATTATAAAGGTTTACAAGATGATGATGATTTCGAAAAAGTAGTTATTGCTGGAAAACAATTTGATTTAAGTTTACAAAAATTTATTTCAAAAATAAATAATGAAAAACAAAATCGTGAACCAGAAGTTGATTCTACTCCACTTAAAAATGGAAAGGATGATGCAAATTATACAGTTTCTAAAAATCCAGTTTTAGTTGAAACAGGTGATGTAGTAACTTTCACATTAAGAGTATATAATGAAGGTGAAATTGATGGCTACACTGAAGAAATTACTGATTATATACCAGAAGGTTTAGGTTTCTTAGTAAATTATAATGATAATTATAATAATCGTTGGAAAATTTCTAATGATAGCAAATCTATAAAATTATCAGAAGTTAAAAATGGTACTAATAATTTAAAATTATCAGACTTTACAGATATAGATGATTTAGATAATGTTGATGTAGTTCTTGGAAAAAGTAAAATTACTTCAACAGCCCTTGCTTCATCAGCTACAAGTACATCAAATTTAATTAAAGCTTTTGATGGAACAACACTTTCATATAGAGATGTTCAAGTTTCATTTATAGTTGTTACTGAAGATGAGTTAACACTTAAAAATATAGCAGCTATTACAAAAGAAGCTGATAAAGACAGAAAACCTGTTGATACAGATAGAGGACCTGGAAAAGATTCAACACCAGCTGATGATATTAATCCAGATGATTATACAACTGGAAATGAAGATGATGATGATTATGATGTAGTTAAAACAGATAAAAGAGATTTTGACTTAGCTCTACAAAAATTCATAACAGGTCTAAATGATGAAAAAGTAACAGATAGAGAACCTGTTGTTTCAAAAGTAGATGGTGGAATCAAATATACACATCCAAAATCAAATCCATTAAATGTTGGAAACGGAGACCTAATTGAATATACTATAAGAGTATATAATGAAGGCGAAGTTGATGGATTTGCTAGTGAAATAAAAGATGATATTCCGGTAGGACTTGTATTTGTTCCAGATAATGAAACAAATAAAGCTTATGGATGGAAGATGTATGATAAATCAGGAAATGAAACTACAGATGTAAATCAAGCAGTTACTGTTAAAACAACATATTTATCAAAAGAAAGCTCTGAGGATAATTTAATTGGATCTTATGATGGTTCTACATTATTATATAAAGACGTAAAATTAGTATTTAAAGTTAATGAAACAGCTATAGATAGAACAGTTACTTCAGAAAAGAGAACATTAATAAATACAGCTGAAATTACAAAAAATACTGATAAAAACGGAAATGATGTACCAGATATTGATTCAACACCAGATAACAATAAAGATGGTGAAGATGATTTAGATAGAGAGCAAGTATATGTTAAATACTTTGATTTGGCTTTAGAGAAAACTTTAAGTAAAGCTATTGTTACTACAAATGGTGAGAAAAAAGAAGTAGTTGGAGAAAACTTAAAAATTGAAATTCATAGAAAAAATATTAATTCTACTTCAATTCAATTTGTATATAATGTAAAAGTAACAAATCAAGGTGAAATAGAAGGTTATGCTACAGAAATTACAGACTATGTTCCAGAAGGATTAAGCTTTAATCAAGAGTCAAATCCTGATTGGGTAAAGGTTTCAGATAGAGTTATTAAAACAGAAGCTTTTGCTAAAACATTGTTACAACCAGGAGAATCCATAGAAGTAGAAGTAGTTCTTGATTGGGTACGTAGCAGTGAGAACGTTGGTAGATTTGTAAACGTTGCTGAAATATCAGAAGATTGGAATCCTTATGATTCACATGACGTAGACTCTACACCAAATAATAATGATATAACAGAGGATGATGAAGATGATGCACCAGTTTGGGTTGGTGTCGCTACAGGTTTAGGAGATAGACCATATATTCTTCTAACATCAGTTGTATTAGTTATATTAGGAACAGGAATAATCTTAATTAAGAAATATGTTTTATAAGATAATGTAAAACAAAAATAAAAAGAGCCTTTGGTATAAAATCAAAGGCTTTTAATTTTTTATTTTTTTAATAAATTACATAAGTCTGAAAAATCTTGAAGAGAAAGTTCTTCAGGACGAACTTTTGGATTCATGTTGAGAGATTCAGATAAAATTTTTTCTAGATCTTCTTTTGAAGAACAAATATGGTTATTTACTAAGCTATTTAATAATGTTTTTCTTTTTTGAGAAAAAGAAGCTTTAATAACATCAAATAGAAATTTCTCATCAGTTATTTTAACTCTAGGTTCTTTTAAAAGCTCTAAACTAATTACAGAAGAATCAACATCAGGTGAAGGAATAAAACAATTTCTAGGTACATCTAAAACGATTTTAGGGTTGCTGTAATAATAAATGTAATAACTTATTGAACTTACTTCTTTATCTTTTCCTGGAACGCTTGTTAGCCTTTTAGCAACTTCTTTTTGAACCATTACAGTTATTGATTTTAAATTTAGTTTTTCTTCTAATAATTTTGTTATAATCGGTGTTGTTATGTAATATGGTAAATTTGCTACAATTTTACAAGATGTAATTTCATTTTTTAAATTATCATCTATTAAATTATTTAGGTCAACTTTCAAAATATCTTGATTTATAAGTTCAAAATTATTATATAGTTTAAATCTGTCATTTAAGATATTTAAAACATCTTTATCAAGTTCAACTGCAATCACTTTTCCAGCTCTTTCAAGAAGCCTACTTGTAAGAGTTCCAAGCCCAGGTCCGATTTCTATTACTAAATCATTTTTAGATATTTGAGCTTCATTTACTATTCCATTTACTATTTCTTCGTCAACAAGAAAGTTCTGGCCCAAACTTTTCTTTGCTTGAATTTTATATTTGTTCATTATAAATTTTGTTTCTTCAAATAGATTCATAATATTCCTCCAAACAATAATATTTTACCATATTATTGATATATTTACAATAATGTGGTAAAATATAAAAATGTAAATTATAAAGAAAGGAAAAATTATGGAAGAAAATATAACTTTAGACCCAGAATATGCGGAGTTGATAATAGAAGTAAATAAATTAAAAGATACTGTTGCTCAGAAAATAGCTGATAGAGATATGCTTGCTTTTCATATTGTTCCAGACATTGAAAGTGAATATATGGCTAAAATTGGAATATTAGAAAACAAGCTTTTTTCTGAAAATATTAAATTATTAAGAATAAATAGAAAAATTGATTTATATAAAGAGAGTAAAAAACATGATGTTCCACCAGATGAGGCTCAAATTGAATCACAATTAGATTTAGAATTTTCTGACATAGAAAACGAATATATTGAATTACAAGAAGATGTTTTTTATGATCCAGATGATGACATAACAGATGAAATGACGGAGGAATTTCTAAAACTTACAAATGTAATTTATAAGACTTTAACTAAAAAGCTTAGTCCATTAATTAATTTTACTAATACAAGATTAGATAATCAGTTATATGAATTGCTAGAAAAGGCTTATAGAGAGCTAGATTTAACTATGATGTCTAAACTTCAAATAATTTGTGAACAAAGAAAAAATGATTCTAGTTTAACAATTGGTGATGTAAAAACATTACAAAAAGCTAAGAAAACTTATGAAAAATTAATTGATGAAAATGAAGAAATTATTTTAAATATAAAATGCTCAGAAAATTATAATAAAAAAAGAATATTAGATGATGAAAATCTAATTAAAAAAACAAAAGATGAAATAAACCAAGAAATAAGTAAAATAAGAGAAGAATATAAAAAAGCCCAAAAAGAGCTTTCAGAACTTCGAAAAGAATAAAAAATATTATGTAAATTTCAAAAAACTATTGATTTAAGATTTTTAAAATGTTATAATAATATTAGTTGATTATATAAAGGAGAGTTAGATGAATCAGATATTAATTTCTGAAAAAGTTTATATAACACCAGAATTAAAAAGAAAAAAACGTATGTATAAGATAGATTTCTTCATATCTGTTTTTTTAGTATTCATGTTATCTTCATATTATATATATGCTGAATATGATAAAAATAAGAAAGAAGAAGAAGCTAAAGAAGTTCTTTCAACAGTTAGATTTAGTAGTACACTTGTTGATGATACTACAATTAAATTTGAAGAAAATTCTACTTTAGTTCTTTTAAATAAAGAAGATGAAGATATAGGAGAAACAATAGTTATTGTAGATACATCTCAGGATCAGCCAGAAACTCCACAAGAATCAGAAGATTCTTCTTCAGAAGAAGATTTAGTAAAACATAATATTAAATTAACAACTCAAACAACAGCTAGCGGTCAAAAATACTTTAGAATAGCTGAAATAAATATTCCAAAAATTGATTGTAATTATGGAGTCTATTGTACGATTGGTGGTAAATATACTTGGTCAGATGAATTGTTAAAACTTTCACCATGTTATTATCATGGTGCTGAACCAAATAAAGTCGGAAACTTCTGTATTGCTGGACATAATTATAGAAATCAAAAATTCTTTAGTAAAGTTCCAACTCTTGAAAATGGCGATATTATTGAGATAACAGACTTAACCAATACTACAGTTCAATATTATGTATATGATAAATATAAAGTTTATGATGACAACGTAGATTGTACAACTCAAGAGACAGACGGAAAAACAGAAATTACATTAATTACTTGTACAAATGATGGAAGTATGAGAGTTATTGTAAAAGCTAGAAAAATGGGAGAATAAATACATAAAAATCAAAAGTCAGTTTAAAAAACTGGCTTTTTTTATTTAATATATCTTGAAAAAGAGAGGAAAAATAGATATTATATAAGTATAAAAAAATCAAAAATAATTATAATAATATTTATAATAAATATAAGGAGATTAAAAAGAATAATGATAGATAAGAAAATAGAGTTAAAGCCAGGAATTAAGCTAAATTTAATAAAAACAGACATTTTTAAAACAAATTTAATTTCTATAATAATAACAACTCCACTTAAAAAGAAAAATGTTACTAAAAACGCATTAATTCCATTTTTATTAAAAAGAGGAAGTAAGAATTTTCCTACAAATGAAGATATTTCAAAAAGATTAGAAGAGCTTTATGGAACAAGTTTAAACTGTGGTATTGATAAAGTTGGAGATAATCAGATTATAAAATTTGTTGCCGAAAGTATTGATAATAACTATACTTTAAATGGAGAAGATATTATAAAAGATGTTTTAGATTTACTAATTGATGTTACTTTTAATCCATATATGGAAAATGGAAAGTTTAAAGAAAGTGCTTTGGAAACTGAAAAGGAGCATCTAAGAACTTTAATTGACAGTAAAATAAATAATAAAGATTTTTACGCTTATAATAAATGTTTGGAAAATATGTTTGAATTTAATGGTTATGGATTATATAGATATGGTTATATAGAGGACTTAGAAAAGATTACTATTGAAGATATTTCTGAATATTATTTTGAACTAATTAAAACTTCAAAAATTGATATTTATGTTTCAGGAAATTTTGAAAATAATCATATTGAAGAAATTTTAATGAAAAATGAAGTATTGAAAAAATTAGAACCAAGAGATCCTGAATATAATGTTGCTGTTCCATCCACAGAAAATGTAAAAAAAGTGGAAAACCCAAAAGAAATTCAAGAGAGAATGGACATAAATCAGGGAAAATTAGTTATAGGATACAATGTTTTTGATAATCAACCAAACTCAAGAAACATCGGAATTGTATTTAATTCGATTTTTGGAGATGGAGCAAGTTCAATGTTATTCCAAAATGTAAGAGAAAAGTCAGGACTTGCTTATACTGTTAGATCAGGATTTATAAAGCCTAAAAATGTTATTATTGTAAATAGCGGAATTGAAATTGAAAATTATGAAAAGGCTTTAGAAATCATAAAAGAACAGTTGGAAAATATTAAAAAGGGAAAATTTTCTGACAAAGATATAGAAAACGCTAAAACTTATATTATTTCAGGAATTAAAAATATTGAATCAGAGCAAGATACAGAAGTTGTATTTTATATGGGCCAAGAGCTTAGTGGAAATTATTTTTCAGTTCAAGATTATATTAAGAATATTAACTCTGTTAAAAAAGAGGAGATTGTAGAGTTTGCTAAAAGTTTACAAATAAACACGATTTACTTTTTAACAGGTTTGGAAAATAATTAGAAAGGAAATTTTTAGATGCAAGTTATTGAAAATAGCAAGATTAAAGAAAAAATGTATATAGAAAAGCTTCCTAATGGATTAACTATTATCATGATTCCAAAAAGAAAAATAGTCAAAAAATATATTACTTGGGGAGTTAATTTTGGTTCAATCGACAACAAGTTTATTATAGGTGATTCAAAGGAAGTTACAAATATTCCAGATGGTGTTGCTCATTATTTAGAACACAAAATGTTTGAACAAAGATCTCGGAATAAACGCTTTAGACACTTTAACAAATTTAGGAGTTGACGCTAACGCTTACACAACAAACACATATACTACTTATTTATATCAGGCTACAGACAACTTTTATGAGGCGTTAGACGAATTTATGGATTATGTTCAGAATCCATATTATACAGAAGAAAATATAAATAAAGAAAGAGGAATTATTGAACAAGAGATTTCAATGTACGACGATGATCCAGGTCAAGCGCTTTATATGAATTTACTTAGACTTTTGTATCATAATAATCCTATAAATATTGATATTGCTGGAACTAAAGAATCTATTTCAAAAATTGATGAAAAAGTATTATATCAAATTTATAATAATTTCTATGTTCCAGAAAATATGGTAATAGTGGCTTGCGGAGATTTTGAACCACAAGAACTTTTAGAAAATATTAAAAAGAGGATAACTTTAAATCCTTCAAATAACAAAATTACAAGAGTTTATGATGAAGAACCTGATACAATTGTAGACAAAAAAGCTTTAAGAACTATGGAAGTTAGTATTCCAATTTTTATGATAGGATACAAAGATAAGATTCCTACAGGGAACATGGTTAAGAAATATTTAGCTTTAGACATTTTAGGCGAAATAATTATGGGTAAAAGTTCAAAACTTTTCAAAAGATTATATGATGAAAAGCTTATTACAACTAGCTTAAGCTTTGATTATGAATACGCTAGAACTTTTTCTCATTTCATAATTCAAGGTGCGTCAGAAGAGCCTGACAAGGTTATTGAAGAAATAAAAAATGAAATAGAATTTTTCAAGGCTAGAGGAATAAGTGACGAGGACTTTGAAAGAACAAAGAAAAAACTTTATGGAGAATATGTAAAAGACTTCAACGACCCTGATATAATAGCCTCAGGTGTTTTAGCTGACTATTTTAACGATATTAACACTTTTTCGTTTTTTGAAGAATTTGATTGTATAAGAAAAGAAGATGTAATGGCTGTTTTAAAAGAAGTATTTGATGAAAATAAAAAAGCGGTTTCAATTGTAAAAGGAAATGATATAGAAGAGGAATAAATATGAATTTAGTTAGGTTTCCAGGACTTGGTTTAGAATTTAATATTTCAAGAATTGCCTTTAAAATAGGAAATATTGCGATTTATAAATATTCCATTTTGATAGTTTTAGGAATAGTTGTTGGCCTTATATTAGCAAGATTTAGTAAAGAAAAATTTGGAATAAATTTTGATACAGTTTTAGAAGGTTTTATAGGTGGAATAATCTTTGGAGTAATTGGTGCAAGAGTTTATTATGTCTTATTTAGGCTTCCATATTATTTATCAAATCCTTCTCAAATTTTAAAGCTTCGCGATGGAGGAATTGCTATATATGGCGGAATTATTTCAATAATAATTTTTCTTTTAATTTATTGTAAGATAAAGAAAATTAATTTTCTAGATTTGGCTGATTATCTTGTTCCATATCTTGCTTTAGGTCAGTCTTTTGGAAGATGGGGAAATTTCTTTAATATAGAGGCTTATGGTAGCGCTACGAGATCTATTTTTAGAATGGGAATAGAAAGTAGCGCAGGTTACATAGAAGTTCATCCAGTATTTTTATATGAATCAATTTGTACTTTAATAATATTTGTGATTTTAAGTATATTGAAAAGAAAAAGAAAATTTAAAGGTCAAGTCTTTTACATGTATTTCATTTTGTATGGCTTTGTAAGAATGATACTAGAAGGGCTAAGAGTAGATTCACTTTATTTAGGAATTTTTAGAATTTCTCAAATCTTATCTATTGTCCTATTTTTAGGATTTTTGATTGTTTATGTTTTAAAAAGTAAAAAAGCGTCAAAAGCTTGAAAATAATGTCGAATTTTGGATTGCGAAACATGGACTTTTAGTCGATTTTTTATTGACTTGACAAAAAACTTGTGGTAATTTTAAGATATACAAAAGAAAAATGTAAAAAAGGAGAAGAAAAATCTATGTTAAATGATGAAATTTGTAAATTAAGAGACAAACTTAATGAAAGTATTGAGAAAGGACAAGATTATTCTGTAATTTACAGTATTAGTGTAGAATTAGACGAGTTAATTGCGAAATTTTATAGAGAAAAATTAAAAGTTATTTAAAATTAGTATGTACAATTTTTAAATTATAATATATAATTTATATGTAAAAAAATATGGAACAAAATACAAGAGAGGAATGTAACAAAAGATGGATAATTTAATTGCTAATCTATCAAGAGATGAATTAAAAAATCTTATACAAGTTTTTGATATTCAAATTGCAATTGTTATAATTTTGTTAGTATTTTTCACTAGAGGCCTTATAGCTAGAGTTATATTAAGAGTTTATGGATTACTATTTAAAAGAAAAGAAAATAAAGAAGCGCCTGAAAATAGCGAAATGTACGTAGCAATTAAGAATATGTATCTTTTTATGGGTATTTATTTAGCAATTAAAATTTTGCCAGTATCAACAAAAATGTCTATAATAATGACAGCCCTTTTAAAGAGCGCTATTATTATATTCATTACAAAAATTATTAATTCTACATTACTCACATCAAATTCTAGATTATTTAAGAAAAATGGTAAATCTAAAAATGAGACAGTTTCATACTTCATTTGTAAAATAGCAAGAATTGTTACATGGGTAATTTCAATATATATTATCTTAGTTTTTGTTTTAGGATTTACTCAAATAAATGGACTTGTTGCTGGTCTTGGAATTGGAACTGTTGTTATTTCTCTTGCTGCTCAAGATACATTTAAAAGTTTATTTAGTGGTATTACAATTTTGAGTGAAAAGCCTTTTGTAATAGGTGATTGGATTGAGGTTGGAAGCTACGCTGGAACTGTAATTGATATTTCATTTAGAAGTACCAGAATTAGATGTAATGATAATTCTGTTATAACAATTCCAAACTCTACAATTACAAGTGAATATGTTATAAACTGGAATAAATTAAAATCTAGAAGAATTGATTGTACATTAGAATTAAATATGAATGATGTCAATCCAGAAAAAATTAGAGATATTATTAAAGAATTAAAATTTGTAATTTGTTCAAAAGATTATGTATTAAGAGATACAGTTTACGTTGGTTTTAACGGTATTTCAGAATATAGTTATAACATAAAAATATTTGTTTATGTTTCAGAAACAAATTATATTAAATATTTAAAATTAGAAGAAGATTTGAATTGCGAGTTTTTAGATGTCTTGGAAAAAGAGGGAGTAAGACTTGCTTACCCAACTCAATCTGTAAACATTCACAATATTGATCATAATAAATAGCCTAAGGCCTAAGCTTTGGGCTATAATTTATATGGAGGTTTTTATGAAGGCTTTGATTACAGGCGCATCTTCTGGAATTGGAAGAGATATGGCTAGATATTTAGGAAAATTAGGGTATGATTTAATAATTATAGCGAGAAGAGAAAATTTGCTAGAGGAGCTCAAAAATGAGATAAAAGGGGTAGATGTAGTTACAGAAAAAATGGATGTAAGTGATTCAGAAAATTGTAAAATTTTATTTGAGAAATATCCTGATGTTGATATTCTTATTAATAACGCTGGTTTTGGAAAGTTTGGCGAATTTGATAAAGTTGAATTAAATGATGAGCTAAATATGATAAACACTAATATTGTTGGACTTCACACATTAACAAAATTATATTTGAGAAAAATGAAAGAAAAGAATAGCGGTCATATTTTAAATGTGGCTTCTAGTGCGGGATTGCTACCAGGAGGACCACTTATGGCGACTTATTACGCTACGAAGTCTTATGTTGTTTCACTAACGCGAGCGATTTCAGAAGAGTTAAAAGTAAGCGGTTCAAACGTTAAAATTTCTTGTCTTTGTCCTGGACCTGTTGATACTAATTTCAACAATGTTGCAAATGTAAGATTTTCGTTAAAGGGTTTATCAAGTGAATATGTAGCAAAATATGGAGTAGACCAAATGTTAAAAGGAAAAAAAGTAATTATTCCTGGTGGCTTAATAAAGGCTATGGCAATAGGTTCAAAACTTGCTCCATCAAGCTTAGTTTTGAGAATCACATATAATCAACAAAAATCAAAATCGTAAATATATAAAAAGAAGAAATCACCTAAAAAGTGATTTCTTTTTTCATTCTAATTTGTTGTGTTGTCGGTAGGTTCTGTTACATTTTCAACTGGTGGTTCTGGTTCTTCTGGAACTGTAGTATTTGTAACAGGTGGCTCTGGTTCAGGCTCATCTGTAGTTGTGTTACTATTTTCACTACCAGTAGATGTATTATTTGAATTATCATCAGATGGTGGCGGGGTAGGAGTGTCTACAGTAGTATTAGTAGGCGGAGGAGTCGTAGTATTCGTATTTTCACTTGGCTTTTGATCTACAGTATTATTTACAGGTGGTGTAGAGTTATCAGGCCTTGTAGAAGAAGTATTATTTTGTGTAGTATTTTCATGTACACTAGATGAGTTATTATTTGTACTATTTGTTGTATTATTTGAAACAGTATTGTTAGTTGGCTTAGATGTTGTTGTATTTGAATTAGAAATAAAAATAACAAGTCCTATTGCAACTGCTATAATAACAATTACTGTAATTAATACTACAATTTGTTTTTTCATATTAAAATCCATCCTTTCTTCCTTTTTTCATTTTTCCTTGTTTTCTTTTTGAAAATCGCGAAATATTTAATTAATATAAAAATTCGATATTTTATATAGATTTAAATTTTTAAGCTTTTTTAGTAAAGCAAAAATAGTTAATTATCAATTTCTGTATGATATTGTTCTAATTTTTGCTCATAAATTTTGTTTATTTTATCATTATTTATAAAATCAGTCAAATTACGATAATTACTTTTCAACATTTGGGCAAAATATGTGGATAACTTTTGTGCTCCATACAAGTTCAAGTGCATACCACTATCATAAGTATCAGTAGAATAATCTAAACCTATTTCATCTGCTTTCTTTAAAAGATTAATGTATGTAATGTTATTTTTATTTGCATAATCTTCCATTTGAGCATCATATTCTTCATACCAATATGGATAAACACTAG
>CANPWV010000022.1 GCA_947585105.1 uncultured Clostridia bacterium | reverse complement strand
AAGATGGAAATGGTAGAGTAGGTAGAATTATAATGTTTAAAGAATGTCTAAAAAATAATATTGTACCATTTATAATTCTAGATAAAGATAAGTTATTTTACTATAGAGGCTTAAAAGAATATCAGAGTAATAAAGAAAAAGGATATTTGATTGATACTTGTTTAAATGCGCAAGACCAGTATATAAGGATGATAGAGTATTATCTTAAATAAGGAGGAAAATAATGCTTGGAAATATTGCATCAATTGCAACTTTGATATTATTTGTAATATATTTTATCGGAAGAATAATATCATTAATAATTGAAAAAAAGGTAATATATGAGAAAATTGATATATATATCGAAGAAGAGGATATACCTAAGGATTTAAAAATAAGTGATGAATATAGATGTGAACACGAAGAAGAAATATTAATTATTACTCCATATGAGAAATCATATAATTGGTTAGCTATATATGAATGTAAATATAATGAAAAAACTAATAATTTAGAAAAGGTTAAAGAATTAGAAAGATTTGAAAAAATAATGAATAATACATCATTAAGAATTGATACAATACTTACATGTGGTATTCCGTTATATATGATTGAATTTGAAAGGTCTGATTTTATTAAAGGAACTTTAGTACTACAATCTAATGGTAAAAATGGTATACAAGAAGAAATGCTGAAATTTCATCATACGTGGAAAAGTGTAATTTATTATTTATTTAAGTAAAAAGAGAGAATAATTACAAAAGGCGAGAAGTAACTCGCCTTTAAAGTTTATTTTTCAACACTTCCACTTATCAATTGTACTCCATCACAAAACCCATTCCTATAATACTTTTCATTCCAATATGTAACATAATCAAGAAAATTCTTATCAAGTAAATCTAATTGTTCCTTAACATATTCAATGCTATCTCCTGGAACATTATTTAAAATTCTTTCAGAGATTTCATCAAAATAGATAGAGTGTTTTTTATCTTCATCATCAGTATAAGCTAATCCAGTAGATTCTCTAAATTCTAACCAGTCTTTTAAAATATCATTATTAACATTTCTAAAATTATTCATATAAAACAACCTCCAAATTAAAGTTTAAAATTACCAAACATTCGTGTATTTTTATTTGGGAAAAATTTGGGAAACAAACTCTCAAAAATCAACCTAAAAAGACACAAATGTTCTATAAGGTAAAATACCCGAAGGTATATAAATACCAGCTAAAACCCTAATTATCACTGGATTACAAAAATCGGTCAAACTCGACTCATAACCCGAAGATTATAATCACAATTATATGAATTTGTGATAACCAAATAATATAAGAATTAGTAAAGTTGATATATTAAAAAATAATAGTAGAAAATTTTAATTGATTTTTAATTTTTTCTTGAAAATATATAAAAAATTTTCAAAAGTCCTATTTTTCACAAAATTTTCTAAGTTATTGTCATTACTGGATTTACAGATTTTAACTTTTCTTTTTTTCTAAAAAAGTTAAAAAAAGTTTAAAAAACTTTGAAAATTTATTCAAAAATACTTGCATATTATAAAATCATTTGTTAGAATATTAATCACAGACTAAACTATTTTATGAAGCGTAAATTTATAATATATGAACAAAAAGTAATTACAAACCCCGCAAACGTAATTACTTTCAAGAACACCTTTATTATTGTGTATTGTGACCTTCATAGAAGAGTCTAGATTTTGTTGAGGGAATTTATGAAAGAATAGAATTTTCTATTCTTTCTATATTCCCGAAAAACGGTTCTTAAAATTAAAAATTCACTCCTCAAAAAGAACAAAATAAGTTCGTTTTTAGAGGAGTTTTTTATTTTCTCTTCCAATATATATTTGGTTATGATATAATAATTCTATCAAATTTAAAGGAGATTTCAAATGATAGAAATAAAAGATTTATGTAAGTCCTTTGGACAAAATATGGTCTTAAATAATCTTAATTGCAATATCAAAACTGGTAGTATTTATGGACTAGTTGGAAGTAATGGAACGGGAAAATCAACGCTTTTGAGAATTATCAATAACATTTATAAAAAAGATTCTCGGTGAAGTTAGAATTGATGGCCAAAATATCGAAGAAAATGAGGAGATAAAACAAAGATTAGTTTTTGTTCCAGATGATTTGTATTTCTTCCCAAACTATACTTTGCTAGAAATGGCTGAATTTTACCAATCAATGTATAAAAATTTTGATATGGAAAATGTAAAATATTTGGCTGGAGTTTTGAAGTTAAATCTTAAGGAAAAAATTAAGAATTTTTCAAAAGGAATGAAGAGGCAATGTGCTTTGATTTGCGCAATTTCAACTAATTCGGATTATATCTTTTTAGATGAGACATTTGATGGAATTGATCCAGTTGTTAGAAATTTATTAAAGAAAATTATTAGAAAGCAAATGGAAAAAAAGCCTACAACAGTTATAATGACGAGCCATAACCTAAAAGAACTTGAAGATATTTGTGATAATTTAGGTCTTTTATATAAAGGCGGAATATTATTTGAAAGTGAAATTGGTTCAATTAATACAAATATGGTGAAGGTTCAAATTGCTGTAAATGGCGAGTTTGACCCAAATTGCTTGAGCGATTTTAATGTAATGAATATTAAAAAGGTTGGAAGTGTTTCAACAATTATTATAAAAGGCGATAAAGAAAAAATAGAAGAAAAATTGAAATTTTTGAATCCATTGGTACTAGACTTTTTACCGCTAACACTCGAAGAAGTATTTATATATGAAATGGAGGTGTTAGGTTATGAATTTAACGAAATCATTTAACTTTAAATTTTTCAAACAAAATGTTAAAAAATCTAGAGGTGGAATAATTCTTTCAATAATTATTCTTCCGCTAATTTTGTCAATAATGATGTTTTTAACAGGAACTAATTATCATAATGTTGAAATTATCTCAAGTGATTCATATGGAGTGATTAATTTAGTATTAATGTATATAATACCTTTTGTGTACTCTGTGTACTTATTTGGGTATGTATTTAAAAAGCCAAGTACAGACTTTCTTAATTCTCTCCCAATAAACAGAAAAACGGTTTTTGTTACTAATACAATTGGCGGAATTGGCTTGATTACTATAATACAAGCTTTAGCTACTATGACGGTTTTTGCTTGGAGTTTTATATTTAAAAATATAGTAATCTTTCCAGCTGAAATATTTGAAATGGCTTTGCTTTGTTGGACTTCTTATGTTTTCATTTTTGTTGCGTCAAATTTGGCAATGACATTTTCAGGTACAAAAAGTACACAATTTGTCGTTACTGTTTTAATATTATTTATAGTACCAGTATGTGCTGAATTTTGTAGCTTTTTAATAGCTGAAAATAATAGTTCTTTTTCTAATTACGATTTATCAATTGTAAAAGACGGAAAAGTGTCATATTTCTATACTTTAGAGAATATTAAAAATTATACAATGCCTTTTAAATTTATAAGATATGGATTACAATTTTCATGGCAAACTATAATTAGAATGCTTATTTTATCAGTAGTTTACTATTATTTAGGCTTGAAAATTTATCAAAAGAGAAAAATGGAAGATAATGAGGAATCATTTGGAAGTGAAAAGCTTCATGTTATTGTAAAAGCTCTAACTTTGGTTCCAATGTTATTATTTATAAATATGTCAGATGAAATTACAACTTTTGTTATTGCTATAATTTTCATGGCTGTTTACTATGTAATCTTTGACTTGATTGTAAAAAGAAAGATTCCTTTTATAAGAGCTATGTCATATTTTATAATTTCAGTTGTTGTAATTCAAGTGTCTGTAAGCCTTGTAAAATCTATTGGAAAAGACACACATGTTAATGTAGATTATGGCGATGTAAAAGAAATTTCTCTTGGATATAATACAAATTCGTTGAGAAGAAGATTTTTGATTTATTATTCTTATGAAACAGAAACAGATATGATTTTGGACGGAAATTATTTTATAGACGACAAATCACTTTTAGATTTAGTCTTAGAAAATACTACTGATTCAAAATATAATCCAAATCAAGAATATCATAATATTGAAATTTTGGTTAATATTAGATTAAAATCAGGAAAGCAATATTCTATTGAAACTTATGTTACAAGAGCTTGCTATGAAAAAATTATAGAAAAATTGAAGAATAACGAAGAATATATGAATCATATCAAAAAAGATATTTTAAACAAAGATGGAATTTATATGATTAACGATAAAGCTTTAGATTCAAAAGCAAAAAAAATAGTTAAAGAGGAAATTAAAGAAAATATTGAAAATTTGGATGTTTACGATGTAGAAAGAGATAGTGTTTATTATATTAAAAAAACATTTTATAAAAATCATTCATTAGTGACATACAAAATTCCGATTAATTTGAGTAATAACTTGCTAGAAGTGATTTCAGAAATTTTAAATAAAGAAGCAAAAGAAATTATCGAAAACGATTATTATGGTATAGATTATATTAATGTTTTTGACGAAGATGGCTCAGTAGGAAGTGTATATAATCTAAATGGATACATGGAAGACTTTTTGGAAGATCATATAAATGATGATTTTGATCCAAATGAGGAATATTATATAATATCAGGTTTTGTTAATACTTCAATGGGATCAAAAACTATGACATTCTTTACAAACGAAGTTGATGAAGTATATGATATAGTAAATAAAAATAAAAATCCATATTATTATGATTAATTCCAAAAAGCGTAGATAAAAAGAAAGGACCTCTAAATTGGTTATGGACAGAGAAAAAATAATTATAAAAACTAGTATAAAAGGAATAATTGCAAATGTGTTTTTAGCTGTTTTCAAGGCTATTATTGGCTTTATTTCAAATTCAATTGCTATTATTTTAGATTCAATAAACAATTTGAGTGATGTTCTTTCATCAATAATTACAATTGTTGGAACTAAGCTTGCTGGGAAAAAACCAGATAAAGAGCACCCTTACGGTCACGGAAGAGTTGAATATTTGAGTTCAATGATTATTTCTTTAATCATTTTGTATGCGGGATTTTCAGCTTTGATTGAGTCAGGAAAAAAGATTATTTACCCTGTAACTCCTGATTATAGTGTGATTTCAATATTAATTATTATTGTAGCTGTAGTTGTAAAAATTGTTTTGGGCTTATATGTTGATAAAGTAGGAACAAAAGTAAATTCAGATTCTTTGAAAAATTCAGCAAAAGATGCGCTTTTAGACGCTGTAATTTCTTTCTCAACAGTTGTGGCTGCGATGATTTTTGTTACATTTCATGTAAGTTTAGAGGCGTGGCTTGGTTTGATAATTTCTCTTGTGATTTTTAAATCAGGTGTTGAAATGTTAAAAAATACTTTGAATCAAATACTTGGAAAGAGGATAAATAGCGATTTATCAATTGCTATAAAAAATACTGTAAATAATTATGAAAACGTATATGGCGCTTTTGACTTGACTTTGAACGATTATGGCCCAGATATATATTTAGGATCAATACATATCGAAGTTCCTGATACAATGACCGCGTCAGAGATTGATAAACTTACAAGAAAAATTTCAAAAGATGTCTATAAAAAACATAATGTCCTTATGACAGCTATTGGAATTTATTCTGTAAATACTCAAGATAAAGATGTAATTGATATAAGGGAAAAAATAGATAAAATAGTTGATTCATATCCTACAGTTGTTCAAATTCATGGTTTTTACATAAATCAAAAAGATAAAGAAATCAATTTTGATGTTATTGTTGATTTTTCAGATTCGCAAAGGGAAAAGACTTTAGAGGAAATCCATGAAAAAGTTCAAAGCGAATTTCCTGATTATAAAGTAAATATCACGCTAGACTTTGATATAAGTGATTAAAATATCATAGATTTTTTAACTTGCAAATGGCAAATTTGCAAAAACATTTTTGGTGTGTTATAATGAAAATGTAATAATTCTAATGAAAAGGAGATTTAATTATGGGATTATTCGGAAGAAAAAAAGAAAAAATGCAAGAACAAGGGGTCATTATAGAGCCTCCAGTTATGGATGAAAAGATTACGAGATCTGTTTTAAGTAATGGATTTTTAGATTGTAGTTTATATGAAAGAGAAAAGAATACTACAACATCAATAAGAGTAAATCCTGATGCGTATGTTATAGATAATAAAATTGTATATGAAATGACTGTAGAATGGTATGGTGATGAATCTGATACATATTATTTTGCTACACAATCACATAATATATCTTCACCTCCTGAAAAAATTTACGCTGGTATAGATTTACGTGAGCTTCAAAATAATGATCAATATCTAAAATATCTAATGACTTGTTTGTTGAAACAAGAAAGAGTTAATGGATATATAGAAATGTCTAAGAGAACAGAGCAAGAAATCAATGATGAAGTTGCAAGAACTGGTAACCAAAAGATTTATCCTTGTGGAAGATATGTAGGAAGTATTGTAACGACAGATAGAGGATATAGAAAAACATTTTATGGAGATGTTGGTAAATATTTCCATAATACACCAGAAATGGTACAAGAAAGAAATGAGTGCAGAGTAGTAAGGGAAGCTAATAGACAAGCTAAAATTGCTGAAGAAAAAGCCAAAATTGCAAAATTAGAAAAAGACGATTGGAATTTTAGATAATATTTTTAAAATTATAATTAAATATTATTCTAGATGTTAAAATTTTTAGCATCTAGAATTTTTTAAATATTTTTAATTTTTTTGCAAAAACTATTGAAAAGGAAAAATATTTCTGTTATAATATCATTTGTTCGGCGAGATAGCTCAGTTGGCTAGAGCACTTGGTTCATACCCAAGGTGTCGAGAGTTCGAATCTCCCTCTCGCTACCAATAGAAAAATCCTAGAATGCTTAATATTTAAGTAATCTAGGATTTTATTTTGTGATTTTTAATGCAATAGTAATGTAATAATTTTTATATTTCAATCTCTTCAAAACTTTCAAAAGTTGGGATTTCTATTGGGAGAGATAGATTTTTTGAAGTTCTTTTTTCATTGTTTGGCTTTTTGATTCTAATTAAGTTTCTAGCGCCAGCTTTGTAAAGCCCCTCTAAGTCTCTTGGACTGTCGTCAATAAAAATTCCGTTTTCATAATCTAATTGTAATTCAAATTTGTATTTTGTAGTATTGAAAACATGAGTTACATAAGGCAAAATTCCAGATCCTAGTAACTTTAACGCTTGTTGCTCGATATTTTTCTTTTGAGCTACATAAGTTAAAATACAAATTTCCACTTTTTTCTTATTTAGCTTTTCAAGAAAATCAATTGCGTCTTTAAACACATATTTTTTCCCATTTTCCAGGATAATCTTTCTAAGATGTGGTTTAAAAATATTTTCTTTTAATCCATATTTTGTAGCAAGATTACAACCGAAGCTCTCAAAATTATCAACCGTTGAGTTAAAGGAATTTTTTAAAATTTCTAAAACTTCGTTTAAATCAAGATTTTTACTATTGCTAATGATTTTGGAAAAATCGTATAAAACGTCTTTTGTAAGCTTTCCTGTCTCATAAAGAGTGTTATCAAAATCTATATAATACATAAATCGTCCTCCATTAATATAATATCAAAAAAAATTATAAGGGTCAATATTGATTTAAGGGTTTTCTTGTATTATAATATTCGTAGAAAATTAAAATAGAAAGTGAAATATATGAAGGAAACTATGGAACAAATAATTGAAAAAGCTAATTGGTGCTTGGGCTGTAAGAATAGGCCTTGTAGCAATTCTTGCCCTATGAGAACGAAAATACCAGAATTTATTGAAAAAGTAAAAGAAGAAAAATTTGAGGACGCTTATAATATTTTAATTCAAAACAATTTATTTAGCCATGTTTGTAGTCTGGTTTGTCCTCAAGAGGAGCAATGCCAAGGTTCTTGCGTTAGAGGAATAAAATCTACACCAACTCAAGTTGGGAGTTTAGAAGAATTTGTAAACGAGTGGGCTATAGAAAATAATGTAAAACCAAATATAGAAATTGATAAAATAAAAACAGATAAAAAAGTCGCAATAATAGGCGGTGGGCCTGCCGGACTATCTTGTAGTTATGAGCTTGCTAAAAGAGGAGTAAAAGCTGTTGTTTTTGAAAAGGAAAATGTTTTGGGCGGAATTTTAAGTTATGGAATCCCAGATTTTAGATTAGATAAGAAAATTGTTGAAAAAATAGTAGATAACTTAAAAGAGCTAGGCGTTGAGTTTAAGCTAGGTCAAGAGCTTGGAAAAAATATTTTTATAAAAGATTTGAAAAAAGAATATGATTATATTTTTGTAGGAATTGGGCTAGAGCTTTCTACAACATATAAATTATCAGACGAAAACCTTGATAGTGTCTACAATTCAGATGAATTTTTGAGATTATATAATTCAAAAAAATTTGTTAAAAATCTTGGAAAAGTCGTTGTAATTGGTGGCGGGAATGTTGCTATGGATTCAGCAAAATCTGCGATTAAGATGGGAGCAAGCGAGGTTTCTATTTTATATAGAAGAGATAAAGCTCACATGCCAGCAAGGCCAATAGAATTAGAAGATTGTATAAAAGATGGAGTTAAATTTGTAGAGCTAACAAGAGTAAATAACGCAAACGTAGAAAATGGAAAAATCAAATCTGTTCATTGCAATAGAACGAAAATTGTTGATGGAAAAGCTGTTGATGTAGTTGGAGAAGAGTTTGATTATGAGACAAATACGGTAATTTTTGCAATTGGTTTAAAGTCAAACAGAAAATTACTTGAAAATGAAGGATTTGAATTAACAGATTGGGGAACAATAAAAGTAGACGAAAACAACGAAACTTCTATAGAAAACGTTTATAGCGGTGGAGATGTAGCTGGAAACAGAGCTGTTGTTTGCGAAGCTTTGGCTTCAGGAAAAAAATCAGCTGAATCAATTTTAAATAAAATAATAGAACCTTAAAACATTTTAAGGTTCTATTATTTATCTTCTTTTTTCTCTTTTTCACTTTGAGCTTTTGGAATAATGATATTTCCTTTTTGAACTTTATCTTTTGGTCTTAAAGTTTTAATTGAATCTTTAATATCTGAAAAATTAAGTTCTGAATCATCACCCATAATAATTTCAATATCTACATTGTCATCTTTATCGTCTTTCATTTTTCTTTCGTCCTTTCTTAATAGGATTTCTAATACACCTTCATTATAGCAAATTTAAAATTAAATGTCAATTTTTCATATTGACTTTTATTTTATTTGGTGCGATAATAATTTTGCAAAATAAATCGAAGGGAAAAGAAAATGGAATTAGAAAAAGCTGAAGCAATAATTGAAGCAATGTTATTTTCAACAGGTTCAATAATTACAATTAAAGATATTATGAATGTAGTAGAACTTGGTTCAGAAGATATTGAAAAAATTATTCAGAAAATGAAAATAAAATATGATGCTAAAAATAGTGGAATAGAGCTTGTTAAGCTTGAAGACGGCTATCAACTTTGTACAAAAAAAGAATATTATGATTATATAGTTCCATTGTTTGATAATCGTTCAAAACCTTCAATTTCTAATGCTGCTTTGGAGACACTTTCAATAATTGCTTATAATCCAAAAATTACCCGTTCAGAAATAGATGCTATTCGTGGAGTTAACTCAGACGGAACGATTTACAAACTTCTAGAATATAATTTGATTGAAGAGGCTGGAAAACTAGATGCGCCAGGTAGACCAACAACTTATAAAGTTACCAAAGAATTTTTAAAGATGTTTGGATTGTCTAGTTTAGACGATTTACCAGAGCTTCCAAAGTATAAAATAGATGAAAATGAACAAATCGTTATTGATGATATCTTACCAGAAGATCAAGAAGAACAAGAAAATACCCAAATTGATTAACAATTTGGGCTTTTTTTATACAACTAAATGTCTAATTTGTCTAGTCTCTTGATGAAGTTTTTCAATATGTTCTTCTCTTTCTTTAAGAGATTTTTTTAGCTCATTTAATGTTTGTGGAATTAAATCAACTTTCTCATTTGGTCTCAAATAGCCTTGAGCGTATAATCTGTAATATTCTTTCTTGCTTTGAGAAAAAGCAGATTCCATTTTATTATAGCATCTTAAAGCTTCTTCTAATCTTTTAATTTCCTCTTTTAAATATTCGATATAGTCAATTCTTGAAGCAATTTCATATTCGATATCATCTAAAGTTACTTTAAATAGAGCTTTTACAACTTGTTT
Organism: uncultured Clostridia bacterium; assembly: GCA_947585105.1. GTDB lineage: Bacteria > Bacillota > Clostridia > TANB77 > CAG-508 > Scatovivens. Next base: position 14,171 of record CANPWV010000022.1, on the reverse strand, counting down.
ATTTACTTTTCCATATCTAACTTCATCTGATAAAAGTTTTAAGCTGTGATGTCCGCCTTTTATAGATGTTGGCTGAGCATTATCAATAATAATGTTTAACGCATCTACAATTCCTACGTGAGTTTTATATTGACGTTGTGCTGTTATTGCTTCAAATTCGTCGGCAACTCTAATAATCTGGGCTTCAATTGGAATATCTTTAGCTGTAACTCCGTTTGGATAGCCAGTTCCATTTAAGGCTTCATGATGATATAAAGGTCCAGCGGCATAAGGACGTAGCTTTTCATCTTTCATACACATATTGTAACCGAATTGTTGTGTGTGTTTTCATTATTTCAAATTCTTCTGGAGTAAGTGCAGATGTTTTCTGCAAAATTGCTGGTGGAATAAATATTTTTCCTATATCATGAATATAAGCGCAAGTTGTACAGTAAACTGTAAATCCTTCATCCATCTTTAAATATTCGCATAACCTACAAGTAATTGTAGCAACGTTTTCTGAATGCCTTCTGGTGAAAGCATCTAAGCCATCTAACAATGACAATTGATATCTTATTTTATCTTCAAGATTATAAGATTTTAAAGAAGTTTTACTAAAAAAATCAAATTCTTCGTTCATATATTTTCTCTCTTTCGTACTATAATAAACATCTCAATAATATTTTAACTATTATTAAAAATTAAGTCAATAATAATTATTGTAATCTTCAAAAAAACTCTTAACAAATTCAAAAAAATCTGATATAATACTCTAAAATTATTAAAAAGGAGTAAACAAAATTATGAAAAACAAAATTTTAAAAACAGTGTTATCAATAATTGCAATAGCTTTAGTTTTAGTATCTTTAACAGCTTGCGGAAACAAAAATGAAAAAAGTAAAGAAAAGAGTAGTAAAAGTGAAACTACTGTAGAAGATGAAGAAATAGAAGTTTTTAATAGAAGCTTTTTAAGTTTTGAAGGAAAGCAAAATACAGTTAACTTCAGAAGATTGTTAGATATTGTTATTATAAACAATAATAGGGAAACAATGGAAAATAGGATAACGGTTATTTATAAAGGCGAAGAAAAAAAATTAGCTACAGATTTAATTGCTATTAAAAATGAAGTTGATGAAAATTCTGAATATGATATATCTTTTGAACATAATGAAAAAGGAAGAATATCAACAGTAATAGTAAAATAGTTGAATTTAAGAAAAGAGGAATATTGATGAACTTAAAACGACTAGAAATGTATGGCTTTAAGTCATTTGCTGACAAAACTATTATAGAATTTAAAGATGGAATAACTGGAGTTGTAGGTCCAAATGGATCTGGAAAAAGTAATATTTCAGACTGCATTCGTTGGATCTTAGGAGAACAAAGTTTAAAAGCTTTAAGAGGAACAAAAACAGAAGATATTATTTTTTCTGGAACTCAAAATAGGCGTCCTTTGGGCTTTGCTGAAGCTTCACTTGTATTTGATAATTTAGATGGAAAATTACCAATTGAATATACAGAAGTTACTATAACTAGAAGACTTTATAGAAGTGGGGAATCTGGCTATTTTATAAATAAGGCTCCATGTAGATTAAAAGATGTTCAAGAATTATTTATGGATACTGGAATTGGAAAAGATGGCTATTCTATTATAGGTCAGGGAAAAGTTGATGAAATTTTAAGTAACAAATCAGAAGATAGACGTCATATTTTTGAAGAGGCTGCTGGTATTGTAAAATATAGAACTAGAAAAAATGAGTCAGAGAAAAAATTAGAGCAAACAAAATTAAACTTGCTTAGAATAAATGATATTATATCTGAAATTGAAACAAACATCGACTCTTTGAAAACTCAATCAGAAAAAGCTAAAAAGTTTTTAAGCTTAAGAGATGAACTTAAAAACATTGAAATAAGTCTATTTTTATATAATATAGATGATTATAAATCAAAAATTGAAGAAATAAAAAAAGATTTGGGTGTAATAGAAACTCAAAAAACTGATGAAGAAGAAAAGCAAGTTAAGCTTCAAGAGCAAAGAGATGATTTAAAAAAGAATTTAGAAGAATTATTAGAGCTTATTGAAAAAACTCAAAATCTTGGGTTTGAATTAGAAAAGAAAAAGGAACAGATAAATAGTCAAATAACTGTAAATGAAGAAAGAATTTCAAATAATGAGGAAAATTATAAAAGATTTGAAATTGAAATTGAAGAATTAAAAGAAAAAAATAAAACTTTAGAAGAAGATAAAGAGAAAAAATTAAATAAAAAGACTGATTTAAGTATAAATAAAGAAAAATTTGAACAAGAACTAGAGAAGAAAACAAAAGAATATGAAGAATTTTCAAAAACTTTATCAAGTAAGGCTTTAGAGATAGAAGAAAAGAAAAATAAAGTAGATAAAAATGTTGATAGAAAATATGAACTAATTGCGATTTCAAATACTGAAATTGCAAATTATGAAAACCTTGTAAAAAGAGGAAAAGCTCTAGATCAGGAATTAGGTCAAACTATTAGAGAGTTAGACTCTACAAGAGCTCAAAAAAGTGAGGTTGATAGTAGCTTTTTTGGAATTCAGTCAAAGAGAAATGGTTTGCAAAAAGAATTAGACGAAATTAAAGAAAAAAATTCTGAGAAAAGCAAGATATTAGAAGACTACAACAGTAAAATAAATGCGTTTGAAAATGAATATAGAATTAAAGAATCAAGATTAAAATTTTTAGTTGAAACAGAAAAAGAAAAAGAAGGCTATAACAAGAGTGTTAAAGAGGTTTTGACTTTAGCCGAAAAAAATCCAAAATTTAGTAAAGGAATGAATGGAGTTTTGGCTGGTCTTCTTACAGTTCCAAAGGAATATGAAACTGCGATAGAAATGGCTTTAGGAAATTCAATTCAAAATATAGTTACAGATACAGAAGAAGAAGCAAAACAATTTGTTGAATATTTGAGGAAAAATAAGCTTGGACGTTGCTCATTTTTCCCAATTAGCTCTATGAAAGGTCAAAAACTTTCAAAAGTTAATTCTACAGGAATTGATGGAGTTTTTGGAATTGCTTCAGATTTAATAAAATATAATCAAAAATATGAGCAAATAGTTTTAAATCTTCTTGGAAAAACTGTAATAGTAGAAGATATGGATTCAGCTATAGCTCTTTCTCGTAAAAACTCAAACTCTTTTAGAATAGTAACTTTAAAAGGAGATATAATAAATTCATCTGGATCAATCACAGGTGGCTATGTTGCTCCAAAGACTGTAAACTTATTAGGAAGAGGCTCTGAGATTAAAGCTCTAGAAAAAGAATTAAAGCAAATTAAAGAAAAAATAGAAAAAGTTAAAAATGAAAAAGCAGAATATGAGTCAAAAATGTCAGAAGTCTTATCAAAGTTAGAATCAAAGCAAATTGAGTTTAACGAGCTTCAGATAACTTTTGCTACTGAAGAACAAAAAATTAAAAACTTTGAGCTAGAAGTTCTTAAATTAGAGGCTAAGAAAGACAAGTTAAAAGAAGATATTGAAAACAACAAAACTGAACAATCAAATAGTAAAACTCTTCAAGAGGAACACTCAAAGGAGATGACTGATTTAGAAAATGAGAATAATGAGTTAAATTCTCAGATTGAAGAGTTTTCAAAGCAACATCAAGATGATCAAAAATATATAGATGATTTAAAATTTGACATTAATAATTTGCAAATTTCAGTTTCATCATTTGACGAAAGTGGCGAGTCAATAGACGAGTTCGTAAATAAGTTAAATGAGGACATTGAAGAAAACAATAAATCTATTGAAAATAAAACAAAATTAAGAGAAGAAATTTTAATTCAGAATGAAGAATTAAGAAAATCAAATGTTGATTTAAAAGCTGAGATTGAGAAACAAGAGTTAGATGCTCAAAATTCTTCTGGAAAAGTTCAAGAGTTAAAAGATGAAAGAACTTTGAAAAATAATAAATTATCAGACATTGAAGCTGAAATTATCGAAAAACAAAATATAATAGAAGATTTAAAAAATCAAATTTCAAAACAAGATGTTAAGATTTCTAAATTTGAGTTAGAGCTTGAACAAGTGATAAACAAAATGTGGGAAGAATATGAGCTTACACCAAATAATGTCAAAGATATTGAAAAAACAACAAGTCCTACAAAGGTTCAAAAACAGGTAAATGAGCTTAGAAATCAAATGAAAGATTTGGGAAGCGTAAATATTGATAGTATAAAAGAATATCAGGAAGTTAAAGAAAGATATGATTTCTTAATTACTCAAAAAGAAGATTTGGAAAATACAATTTCAAAATTGAAAAAATTGATTAATGAAATTGTAGATACTATGAAAGATCAATTTAATGAAAAGTTCTCTGAAATCAATAGAAACTTTAAAGATACGTTTAGAGAGCTTTTTGGCGGTGGAAAAGCTGAATTAAAACTCGAAGATAGTAGTAATGTTTTAGAGTGCGGAATTGAAATAGAAGTCGAGCCACCAGGAAAAAAATTACAGTCTATGTCATTATTATCAGGTGGAGAAAGAGCTTTTACAGCGATTGCTTTATTGTTTGCAATATTAAAAATTAATCCAGCACCTTTCTGTGTTTTAGACGAAATCGAGGCAGCTCTTGATGATGTCAATGTTTCAAGATTTGCGGAATATCTTAAAAGATTTGATGATAACACACAATTTCTTGTTATTACTCATAGAAAAGGAACAATGGAAGCTGCTGATACTATGTATGGAATTACAATGGAAGAAAAGGGAATTAGTAAGTTATTATCAATGAATATGAAACAGTAAGTATAGTAAAATAAATTAAAGAGAGCAGATTTTGCTCTCTTTTGCAAATTTAAAAAACGAAGAAAAAGTGAGAAAAAACGAGATATAATGAGATATGGTAAAAATTTCCTCATTTTTTAAATTATAAAAATTGTCAAATTAGGAAAATATATGAATATGGCAAAAATTCTAATTTGCCATATTATAAAAATGAGAGTATAATAATGCCTATGTGACAATATTAAAACAGAAAAGGAGTGAATATTTATTTTAGAAGGACTGAGAAAACTTACAAAAGATATCGACTTCAAACCTTTAGAAATAACATTACTTAGTATATTATTTTTAGGAACAATAACATTTATAAAGTACAAACCAGTGTACACTGTCACTGTATCTGGAGAAACTTTAGGATATGTTAATGAAAAAAGTGAATTAGATCAAAAATTAAATGAATATATAAATCATAGAGAAGGTACTATTGCTTTAATAGATATTAAAGATATGCCTGAATACAAACTAGATTTAGTAGCTAGAAAGACAGCTACACAAGAAAAATCAATTTTAGAAAAAATTGAAGATACTTCAGTAATAACATATAAAACTTACGCAATTACTGTAAATGGTGAAAAAGTAAACGAAGTAAATACAGAAATTGAAGCTCAAGATATTATTACAAATCTTCAATCAGATCTAAAAGAAGGAGTTGAATTTAACTTAGGTATTGTAGAAGTTTTTAGTCAAGAACAAAATGGAATATCTGAAAATTCAGCTTTAGAAACATTAAACGGAATGAAGTTAGCAAAAGTTCAAGAATATGAAGAAGAACAAGCTCGTCTAGAGCAAGAAAGAATTCAAAGAGAACAAGAAGAAGCTCGTAAAAGAGCTGAAGCTACTGCAGCTAAAGCTGCAATGACAGCGTCTTTTGGTTCAGGAAATATTAGTGGATTAAATTTAAGCTATCCATTAAGAGTAAACCCAGTTATAACATCAAGATTTGGTGAAGGTGGTTCAAGAAGATATGTTCATACAGGAGTTGATTTAGCTACATCTCTTGGAACATCAATTTATCCAATTGCTTCAGGAACAGTAATTTTCGCTGGACCAAGTGGAACTTATGGAAATAAAGTTGTTGTAGATCATGGTAATGGAGTTCAAAGTTGGTACGCTCATTGTAATACAATAAATGTAGGAGTTGGAACTGAAGTTACGACAGATACATGTATTGCTACAGTAGGTTCAACTGGAAATTCATCAGGACCACATTTACACTTAGAAATAAGAATAAATGGAACAGCAATAAATCCACAAAATTATTTATATTAAAATCATAAAAAGTCAGCTTTTTAAAAGCTGGCTTTTTTTGACTATATAGCTAAAATATGGTATAATATAAGAGTATGATATATAAGAAGGAGGCTATTTATGCCAATATACCCAAGAAAAGAACAGGAAAAGTATGGAGAAAGTACAGTAGAATTAGTTGAAATCAATATGTCAGACAATACTTATGAGACATTAGATGTTGATGGAAAAAATGTGATACTTCCTGTATTAAACTTAAAAAAATATGATCCAAATTACCATTGTTATATGTTTATTGAAAGATTGAAATCACAGCCGATTACAATGGTTGATTTATTGTATTCTTATAAAGAGATTGATTTTGATGATGAAAATACTAGAAATTCGTTTTTAGAAACATTTTCAAGAGATCATATAAATTTAGTTTCTATGAAATGGCCAGGAATGATAGCAATTCCTAATGATAATTCTGTTAAAGAATCATTTATAAAAACTATGAAATCAGCGCTTCAAGATTCTATAGGAAATAAACTTGTTATGGTTAAAGGAAAAAAGCGTGAACAGATTTCAGTAGAAAAAGCAAAAAAAGAAGAAGAGACTATTACTCCAGATACAATTAGAAGAATGATTCATGAATTTCTTGGCGGAGCTCCAGAAGAGGATGGACCTCAAATTATTAACTTATCATTAAAACAAGAAGCAATATTTATCAAAACTGGAGAAATAATTATAAGAGGAATTCAAAACAGTAAATATTTAGTTAATTATAGAAATCAGACAAAAATTGATAATGGAAAAGATACTTTAAAAGATATGTTAGCTGTATATATAACAGGAATGGATGATGTAGCTTTAACAACAGATCCGGAATATTGTAAGAAATTTGGAAAAACGATTTTATCATCATATATGTTAGAAACATTGTCTTCAATAAATGTAAATAAATTGCCAAGATTTGAATATATTGGAAGTTATAATCAACAGCTAGAAAAAATAGAAGCAAATATACAAATAGAGAGTAGGTTTGACAAATTAAATGAAATTATGAATTCTAAAGATGTTGAAAGATAAATTTTTAAAAGGGGAAGTTTAAATGGGAAAAACTATAAAAATGTTAGAAATAAATAATAATGATGATTTTTATAAAAAATATTATGGACCAACTTTTTTAAAAGCTTTATATGAGGGAGAAATATCAATTGTTTCAGGTCAAATTATAAATACTAGATATAAAAGTGAAATAAATTGTATGGCTTTGGGACAATTTATGTTTTATGTTTCAGAAACTTTTAGACACATTTTTGATATAGATTTGCCAAAAGGTTTAAAAGAGGAAAATGTTGACCCTGAAATGATAAAAGATTTTTACGCTTGGACAAATCCTCAATTTAAGAATTTAGATTTTGAACCATTTAATAGATTCTTAGAAAAGTTAGAGACTAAAGTTGAAAAAGATGAGGCATATAGAGAGGTTTTAAGAAAAAATTCATTTGAAGCTCTTAAAATAATTAGACAACAAGAACTTAGAAAAAAATATATTGATAGATTAATAGATTTAAATGTTTTAGAAGAAAGAGATAAAGTTGATTTAGTATATTTCTTAAATTTACCTATTTCTGAAATAAAAAAATTTATATCAGAAAATGTGTTAACAGACTATGAAATTACAGAATTAGTTGTTCAAAAATGTATAGAGCTTAGAGATCTTGAGAGTAGAGCTTCAGATTCTAAAAAACAAAAACATAGAGGAAATTATAATTCAAAAATTGTAGAGACTGTAAATTTATTATCTGGCTATGAAATTGCCGATGCTTATGTTACAGGAAGTGGAGATTTAATAACAGAGAATGAATTTGTAAGAACAAAAGTAACAAAAGACGATATTTTGCTTCTTCCATATAATTCAATAATTGAATTTTTGGAGGAAAAAAATACAGATACATTGCCAAAAAGATTAAAAGTTACTTCAAAAGACTTAATAAATAAATATGGTAGAAACTTTAGTGGAGAAGCAATTTATAAATTTTTTGAACGAGGCTATATTGAATTAGGAGATTTAATTGATATTTTTGAAATTAATAAAGCTTTGAGAGCAAGTGGTTTTGATGGAGAGTTTTTTGATGATGATGAGTTAAGAGCTATATATTCTTCTGAAGTTTTATTTGATATGAAGGAAAAGGATGAGTTAACACCTGAGTTTATAGAGAAATATAAAAATATGTATGAATTTGACAAAAAGCCAGAAGTATTTAATATAAAATCTAGGTTATTAGCTGATAGTTTAAGAGAGTTATTAAGCAAGAGAGATGAAAAACTTGGCTCAAATCTTTTTGAGGAAAACATTTTATATTTCTTTGAAAATGGACTTTGTGATACACAGACAGCTGGAGAAAATATATCAGAAGAATACATAGATAAGATGGTTAAATCAGGAAAATTTTCTCGTGACAACCTATTTAAACTTTTTGAAAAAGGTGTAATTTCTGATGAGATAATTATAAAATATTATAATGATGTTGAAATACTTAAATTATATGAAGAAGGAAAAGTTGGAAAAAATTGTTTAAGAGCTGTAAAAGATGTAGATAGACTTCTTGAAGCTGTTTCAGATGAAAAGATTTCAATAGTAGATTTTGAAGAGTTATATTTAAAAACAGATGTTGTAAGTATAAGTGATTTGAAAGATGGTTTAGAACTTTCTGATTCAGAACTTACTGGAATTACAAATCTTATAGATGAAAATACTCCTTATGAAAAAATTAAAAGTTTAGCTACTGACTTATTAATTGGCTTTTCTGATGTTAGAGATTTGAAAAATAGAGGAATAATAGATGACGAAGAATTTAAAGAAATCTCAGAATCTATAAATGTAACTGGATTTAGAAATAGGCTTGGAAAAGAAGACTTTAGAGTTGTTACATCTAGAAAAAATGAAAAATCTTATGGTGGAAGATCTTTTTCTATGACTTATGAAGAAAATGAGGATTTCTTAGACGAGATTACTTTGATCTCAAGAGTTTTTGAAAGATATGTTGAAGGTACGCCATATTCTAAAATTGAAAGTCATAATGAAAAAGGAGCTCCAACCTCATTAAATGGTTATAGAATATTTGAAGATAATGATTTAGTAATACTTCAAAAGTCTAAAAAAGGAAACGCTGTATTTGTAATGGATATTCGTCAATTAATGTATTTCTTGGATGGAAAAGAAAATGAAAATGGCGAAATAGAAGATAGAATGAGAGATAAAGCTTATTTAAGAACTCTTACAGGTGTTGAAGTTGTTGAGCACTCAAGACATTTTGCTAGAAATTTAATAGAAGCTGTATCAAGAGTTTCTAGTGAATATAAAGAAAGCTTAAGAGATGAGGACGGAAAGTACAAAAAAGATGTACAAAGCTTAATTGATAATATGAGAAAAGAGTATGATATAGACAGATCACAAGTTCGTAATTAAAAGGTGGGATGTAGATGGATGATGTAGAAGAATTAATAAAAAAATTTGCTAAAGAATATGGTGCAGATGTTATTGAACTGGATATGAGTGGTAAAGGTAACAATAGAACAGTAAGAGTTAAAGGTGATCAAGAAGTATTAGGTAGATTAGATAAAGCCGTATTTGATAGTATTCCTCTTGAAAAAAGAAGAGAATTTATAGATAGTATGATACAAGGACAAATTGCAGGTAACACTAGAATTAATGTAAATTATACCTTAAAAGAAAAAATAGAAAATGGCTATTATTATAATAAATTTACTTTAAGTGATTTAAAAGATTTTATTTCTTCAGACGAAATATCTCAAGAAGAAAAGCTTAAAGTTATAAGAAGTTTTGGTAGAATGGAAAGATCTGTTCTTGCTTTTCAATTACTTGAACTTGAAAGAAGAAAAGAAGAGAAAAAGGGAAAAGACTTTAACAGAAATCACTATAATTCAACAATTGTAAAAGGTCTTACTCTTTTATTAGAACCTTATGATATAGTTGAATTTTATTCTTCTGAAAAAATTAATGATGAAGATTTCAAAAAACTTGTATCAAGAACTGGAGTCAAAAAAGAACACTTTTTGAGATTGAAACTTAATAATTTGTCTTATATATTAAGTGATAAGAATAACACAGTTTTAAATGAATTAGGTTTGAAAATTACTTCAAAAGATTTGATAAATTTATATGGTAGACGTCTAAATGGTGCAAACATTCAAGTGTTTGCTGGACTTGGCTATATAGATTTAAAAGATGTAATTGATGTATATGAAATAAATAAAGTATTAGATCCAGAAAATTTTGATAGCTTAAGTAATGAAGAATTAAAGAAATTTTATAATCCAAAGTTTTTACTTAAAATGAAAAATAATGATGGAATAACACCTTATTTTATTGAAAAATATTTGGAATTGCAAGATTTTTCAAACGACGAAAAATATTTTAGAGAGAAATCAACAGAATTATCAGAAGGTTTAAAAGCTCTAAGTTCTGAAGATGGAAAAGAAGGTGAATTTGAAGAAAATCTTTTGTATTTCTTTGATATTGGATTTTGTGACTTAGAAACTGTAAAAGAAAATGTTTCAAATGAATATTTAGAAAAATTAGTAAATAGTAAGAAATTAGGATTAGAAAAGATTTTTGATTATTATTTAAAAGGTTTGATAGAAAAAGATTTAATATTAAACAATTATAGTGAAAAACAAATTCTTGAAGCTTACAGTGAAAAAAGAATTGGAAGAGAATCTTTGAAACTAATTTCAGATCCTAATAGACTTTTAGATTACTTTAGTGAAGGAAAAATAGAAGAGGCTGATTTTATTAATTTATATTTAAAATCAGACAATTTAAGCCTAAAAGATATTGAAGATGGATTTGAAGTTATTGGAAAAGATGATAGTGAAGTCTTTGAAAATTTGATAGATGAGAATGTTCCTTACGAGAAAATTAAAGAACTTGCTATCAATTATAAAATCGGACTTTCTACTTTAATTGATTTAAAAAATCAAGGAATTATCAGTAGTGACCAATATAATGAGATATATGATATGCTTTCATGTAAAGAGTTAATAGACGATCTTAGAGATAATAAAACTTATACATTAGTAACTAACAATACTGGAAATACAGGACCAAGAAGAAAACATAATAGAACTCTATTAAAAGAAGAAATGATGAAAGATAAATATTCTGGAGAGGTTGATTTAATATCATATCTATTAGACAAAGATGTTGAAAAAGAGCCTCACTCAAAAATTGCAAGTTTTAACTCAAAAGGATTGACAACAACATTAAATGATTATAGAATATTTGAAAATGGTGAAGCTGTAATTCTTCAAAAATCTGATGATTCAAACGCTGTTTATGTAATGAATATAAGACAATTTCATTATTTCATATCAACTGCTGTTGCTAGTAGAGATGGTCAAACAGTATTAAAAGGATTGATGGCTGATAAATCATATTTGAGAAAGCTTAGTGGAGTATTTGTTGTTGAACATTATGAAAACTTTTCAGAAAAATTAGTTCAAGCTACAAGAGCTGTATCTCCTATTATAGATGAGAAATTCCAAAGTGATGATAAAGAATATCAAAAAGATGTTGCTTCTCTTGTTGAATCAATTAGAGATGAATATTTAATTTCTAAAAATAAATTGCCAAGTGGGGGAAATGTAGCTCCTAACGCTCAAAGTTTACCAGATGACAATGTTCCAGAAATATAATTTAAACATAGGAGGAAATATATGGAAGATTTACAAACAAGATTAAATAATTTAACAGACACATCAAAATATACACTAAAATCAAATTTAGTTAAAGAAATTTTAAAAGAATACAAAAAGCAAATAAGCAAAAAAGAAACATTTAATCAAGCTATTGAAATTGATAAAAAGCATCACCCAGTTTATATAACTCATGAAAAAGTTTTAGAAATGATTGATGAATTTATTGATTTAGATAAGTTTAATGTAAAATATACCGCAAACACTATAGTTGATGGCTATGGAAATCTTGCTGTTAGCTATAATGGTGATCCATATATTACTCTAAGATTGCTACTTATGGCCTTTAGAACTCATAATAATATTGTGTTTTTCTCAAAAAAATATTATGCAGTAAACACAAAAATAGTTGAAACTTTGAATATGATTTGTGAGAAAAAAGGCTATTGTAAAAAGATTGCAATGGTCGAGTTCGATGTTATTGATGGAGTTATCGCGAACTTGCAAACATTTTTCAACAGAATGATTTTTGTTGGAGATAAAAGAGATTATGTTCAAATGAAAAAGAAATTTGTAATTCCTACAATTTACGCAGGTTTTGGAAATATAGACATTTTTATCGAAAGTAAAGATTTCAAGGACTTGTTATTAGATATAAATCAGTATGCTAGAGAAAATGGAATAAAAATAAATTATTATGATGATACTCAAATAGACGATACTCTTACTTTTATAAATAGATTTGAACTGACAGACTGTTTTGTACTTCTTTCTAAGAACACAGAACTTATTTATAAGTTCATTTCAGAAGTAAAAGCTAAAAATATCTATGTCAACAAAAATCCATTTGTTGATTACAAACTTACAATTACTGAAAAAGATTTGACATATCAAAAAAATATTATAATGTAAAGAAAACCTCGTAAGCTTAAGCCTACGAGGTTTAATCATATCGTATTATTGAGTTGATTACAATAATAAGATTTATCAAATTAAATATAAAGAAAAATACACTAAAACTTACTATTATCGCTGAAATTACATTTCCGAGAAGAAAGAGTAATTATTAATCCAAGTAAATTAAATAAAATATTTCCGAATTATAGAGACTATTAGAGAAAGGCAGTTTTTACATAACTTTTGCCTTGTTAAACCATTGTCAGATGTTCCAAATATTCCAAGAATGAGTAAAGAAAGAATACTTAAAACAAGTGAGAAAATGAATACATTTGTAATTCCAGATATGATTCCCGTGTAGAAAAGAAGCGTGAAAATTAAAGCAATAATTACGCTTATTGATATACTTGTCAAATAATTACAATTCTTATCTAACATATGTACCTCCAAAAATTATCTGTTAATATAGAATATGAATAAAAAAGTAAAATGTGTCTTTTTCAAGACACATTTTTATATTTTTTAAGCTTGTTTGTTTGTCATTGCTTCTAGGTCAAGTAATTCTTGCCAACGTTTGTCAACTTCTTTTTGGAATTCTTCTATCATCCATTCATTTCCTGGTTTAAACATGTGTTTAAATCTCTTTTGAGGTTTCAAAAATTCTTCAACTGGAAGTTTGTTTGTTGGTTTGTAAGTTATATGGTAAACGCCATCTACAACTTCATATAATGGCCAGTAGCAAGTTTCAACAGCTAACTTGTTAATTTCCATTAAATCAGGAGTGTTGTAACCCCAACCTCTTGGGCAAGGAGCTAAAACATTTAAGAAACATGGACCTTCTGTATAAATAGCTTTTTCAGCTTTTTCGTAAAGATCTTTCATATTTCCAATTGCAGCTGTTTGACCAATATATGGTAAATTATGACCTGCCATAATTTTAGCTAAATCTTTTCTAGATTGCATCTTTCCAGGAATAACGCTTCCTGCTGGACTTGTAGTAGTATCAGCAAATTTTGGCGTTGCGCTACTTCTTTGAATACCAGTATTCATGTATGCACCATTATCATAACAAACATAAACCATGTCGTGTCCTCTTTCCATAGCACCTGAAAGACTTTGTAAACCTATATCATAAGTTCCACCATCTCCACCAAAAGCAATAAATTTTGTATCTTTATCTTGAGGTAATTTTCCAGTTCTTTTCATTTCTTTGTAAGCTGCTTCAACACCTGAAAGTGTAGCACCAGCACACTCGAAAGCTGTGTGAATATAAGAATCTGTCCAAGCTGTATATGGGTAAATGAAAGTAGAAACTTCCATACAACCAGTAGCGTTAGCTATAACAACGTGATCTTCTGGTTTTACAGCTTTTAATATCATTCTTGCAACAGCTGGAGCTCCACATCCAGCACACATTCTGTGTCCAGATGTTAATCTAGCTGGTCTTGCAGCTACTTCTTTATGATTATATGCCATTTTATTTTCCCTCCCTTACACCTAAATATCTATAAGGATTTCCAAT
>CANPWV010000021.1 GCA_947585105.1 uncultured Clostridia bacterium | reverse complement strand
AAAAAATAGCCCTAAATTTAAAATTTTTAGGGCTTATGTTTAAAAAATTTTGGGACATTTTCAAAAATCATTGACACGAATTTTTTTAATAAATTTTAATTTATATAAAACATATTGACAAATAGCTATTACTATAATATAATGTTAGCCGTGATTAACATTTTTAAAAAAGGAGAAAAAATCGTGATTTCTAAAGCTTTAGAAGAATATTTAAAAACGATGTATGTTTTAAAAAAACAAAATGGAAATATTCGTGTTACAGATGTTGCTATAAAGATGAATTGTTCAAAGCCTAGTGTAAATAAAGCTATAAACATTCTTAAAAATGAAAATCTTGTAAATTATGAAACTTATGGAAGTATTGAGCTGACTAAACAAGGAGAAATTTTAGCTAGAAAAATTTTAGAAAAATATGATATTGTATATTTGTTTTTGAAAGATGTTTTAAATATAAATGAAGAAATTGCTAAAAGTGAAGCTGAAAAGATGAAACTTGCTATGGAAGATAATACTATAAATAGTTTAGCTAAATTTGTTCATAAAGAACTTGGCTTATATAGTTTAGATTGCGATTTTGATATAAATAAAGAAAAATGTATAAAATGCGCTAGACGTACGAAATCTAACAAAGAAGAGGTTAAGTAAAATGAGTAAAGAATTATTAGAAATTAAAAATCTACATGTAAACGCTGGAGATAAAGAGATTTTAAAAGGTTTGAATTTAAAAATAAACAAAGGCGAAATTCATGTTATTATGGGTCCAAACGGAAGTGGAAAGTCAACTACAGCTAACGCTATTTTAAATAACCCAGAATATACAAAAACACAAGGGAAAATTGAATTTGAAGGAAATGATATATCTAATTTAAAAACAGATGAAATAGCGCGAAAAGGCGTATTTATGTCATTCCAATTACCAGAAGAAATCCCACGGAATAAGTGTTACAAACTTTTTAAAATATTCTAAAAATAAAATAACTGGAAAACCTGTTAAAGTTTTTGAATTTAAAGATGAATTAAAAAAATATATGGACGAGTTAAATATGAATCCTAAAAATATGGACAGAAGCTTAAATGTAGGATTTTCTGGCGGTGAAAAAAAGAAAAATGAAATTTTGCAGATGCTTGTATTAAACCCAAAACTTGCTATTTTAGATGAGACAGATTCGGGATTAGATGTTGACGCAATTAGAACTGTTTCAAAAGGTATTCAAATGTTTAAAAATGACGAGAATGGAGTTTTGATTATAACCCATAATAATAAAATTTTAAGAAATCTTAAAGTAGATTATGTTCATGTTTTAATAGATGGAAAAATTGTAGATACAGGTTCGCAAGAGCTTGCTACAATTATTGAAAATGAAGGATATTCAAAGTATTTGGGAATTTAGAGGTTGGAGATAATGGCAAAAACTAAGATTGATGATATAAATAGAAGTGTATATGATATCAAAAATAAAGACGATTATGATTATAAAATTAAAAAAGGTTTAACACGTGAAATTATTGAGGAAATTTCTAGACAAAAAAATGACCCAGACTGGATGAGAGAGTTCCGTTTGAAAGCTTTGGAAGTTTATAATAAATTAGAACTTCCAACATGGGGACCAGATTTGTCTGAGCTAAATATGGACGAAATTGCAACATATGTTAGACCAAAAGGAAAAATGGCTTCAAGTTGGGATGATGTTCCAGATGATATAAAAAATACTTTTGATAAGCTTGGAATTCCTGATGCCGAAAAGACTAGCTTGGCTGGTGTTGGTGCTCAATATGACAGTGAAGTTGTATATCATAGTATGAAAGAGGACTTAATAAAAAAAGGTGTTATTTATACTGATATGGAAACAGCTGTAAGAGACTATCCAGAGCTTGTTAGAGAACATTTTATGAAATGTGTTCCAGTTTATGATCATAAATTTGTAGCTCTTCATGGCGCTGTTTGGTCAGGTGGCTCATTTGTATATGTTCCAAAAGGAGTAAAGCTTGATTTCCCATTACAAAGTTATTTTAGATTAAATTCTCCAGAATCAGGTCAATTTGAGCACACTCTTATTATCGTCGAAGAAGGAGCAAGCCTGCATTTTATCGAAGGTTGCTCAGCTCCAAAATATAATAAAGTAAATCTTCACGCTGGTTGTGTTGAATTATATGTAAAAGATAACGCTTATCTTAGATATTCAACAATTGAGAACTGGTCAAAAAATATGCTTAACTTAAATACAAAGAAAGCTTTAATTGGAAAGAACGCTCAGGTTGACTGGGTTTCAGGTTCATTTGGATCTAAGATTTCGATGTTATACCCAATGAGTGTTTTAAATGGAGAAGGAGCAAAAACTGAATATACGGGAATTTCTTTTGCTGGAAAAGGTCAAAACCTAGATACAGGCTTCAAAGTTGTTCATAACGCACCAAACACATCTAGTGTTATAAATAGTAAATCAATTTCAAAAAATGGTGGAAAAGCTACATACAGAAGCTTAGTAAGAATTATGGAAAATGCTACAAATTCAAAATCTTCTGTATCTTGCGAAAGCCTTATGTTAGACGATATATCAAGCTCAGATACAATTCCTACAAATGATATAAGAACAGATGATGTAGAATTTTCACATGAAGCAAAAATTGGAAAAATTAGTGACAAAACAATTTTTTATTTGATGAGTAGAGGAATATCTAGAGAAGATGCTTTAGGCTTGATTGTAAGAGGATTTGCTTATCCAATTTCAAAAGAGCTTCCTGTTGAATATGCGGTTGAAATGAACAATCTTATAAATCTTGAGTTAGAGGGGGCAATAGGATAATATGGTAAAATTAAACGAAACTCCGATTAGAACTTGCAAAAATTACAATATAAATGAAATAGAATTTGACGAAAAGATTCCTATGAAAATTAAAAAATTCGAGAATGTTAAAATTGCTCAAGAGACTGGAAAAGACGAAGTTATAGAAGATTTTAAACCAAATGATTTTGATATAAAATATGGTTCAGGTTTAATAGAAAATTTAAAAGAAAACTATAATAAATCAATTAGAATTAATGTAAATAGCAAGATGAATAAAGATATCAAGCTTGAATTTGATTTTGATGAAAAGAATTTAGAACTATTTGAAAACATTGAAATTGTAGGAAATGAAGACACAAATTCAAATATTTACATTGTTTACAGACAAAGAACTACTGGAAAAGCTTTTCATAACGGGCTAATTAGAGTCATTGGAAATAAAAATTCAAAAATTTCTGTTACAATTGTAAATTTGATGAACGAAGAGAGTTCTAATATTTTGTCAATTGATGGAAAATTAGAAGAAGAATCAATATTAAATTACACAATTGTGGACTTTGGCGGAAAGACAAGTATTACTAATTTGTATACAAATTTAAGTGGAAAAGAAAGTCAAAATTCAATTAATACAATTTATCTAGGCTCAAATGAGGAGAAAATAGATATTAATTATATTGCTGAATGTTTTGGAGAAAAAACAAGTATAAATATGGAAGTTCAAGGTGCTTTGAAAGACAAGGCTAAAAAGAATTTCAAAGGAACTATTGATTTCAAAAAAGGCTCTAAAAAGGCTTTCGGAGACGAAGCTGAAAATTGTATGTTATTATCAAATACATCAAAATCAATTTCTCTTCCAATTCTTTTATGTTCAGAAGAAGATGTTGAAGGAAACCATTCAAGCTCTAGTGGAAAAGTAAGTGACAAAGAATTATTTTATATAATGTCAAGAGGATTTGACAAAAAATCAGCTGAAAAATTATTAGTTAGAGCTAAATTTAACAGTATATTAGAAACAATTAAAAATCCTGAAATTAAAGGCGAAATCTTATATGAAATAGATCAAAAATTAGATAAATAAAGGAAATAGAAAAATGAATATTAAAGATGATTTTCCAATTTTTAAAAACAGAGATATTTGTTATTTAGATAGTGGTGCTACGGCTCAAAAACCAGCTTACGTAATTGAAGAAATTGAAGATTTCTATAAAAATTACAACGCAAATCCACATAGAGGGGCTTATTCTCTAAGTATTGAAGCTACTGAAAAATATGAAAATGTAAGAACTAAAATTTCAAAATTTATAAATTCTAGATTTAGTGAAGAAATTATATTTTCTAAAAATGCTTCAGAATCATTGAATTTACTAGCTTATTCTTATGGGTTAGAAAATTTGAAACCTGGAGATGAAATTTGCCTTTCAATTATGGAGCATCACTCAAATCTTGTTCCATGGCAAAAGGTTGCTAAAAAGACAGGTGCAAAACTTGTTTATATGTATATAGACAAAAATTTTGAAATTCCTGAAGAAGAATGGAAAACAAAAATAAATAAAAACACAAAAATTGTTGGAATTACTCATGTTTCTAATGTTTTAGGAACTATAAATGATGTTCAAAATATTATAAAATATTCTCATAAAAATGGAGCAATTGTGGTTTTAGACGCTTCTCAAAGTATTCCACACATGAGAATTGATGTTCAAAAATTAGACTGTGATTTTCTTGTTTTTTCAGGACACAAAATGATGGCGCCTCTTGGAATTGGTGTTTTATATGGAAAAAGAGAATTATTAAACAATATGACACCTTTCTTAATGGGTGGAGACATGATAGAATATGTATATGAGCAAGAGACGACTTTTGCTCCGCTTCCAAACAAATTTGAAGCTGGAACTCAAAATGTTGAAGGTGTAATTGGATTAGGAGCTTCGATTGATTACATTGAAAAAATTGGTTATGAAAAAATAGAGGAGATTGAGAAAGAAGTTGTTGATTATGCGGTAGATGAGCTTTCTAAACTTGAATATTTAGAATTATATGTTACTCCAAACAGAAAAAATCATTCAAGTGTTATTTCGTTTAATATCAAAGGAGTTCATCCTCATGATGTTGCTTCAATTTTAGATTCTGAAGGAGTTTGTGTCCGTTCTCGGAAATCATTGCGCACAACCGCTTTTAAGATATTTAAATATGGATTCGACTTGCAGAGCGTCTTTCTACATTTATAACACAAAACAAGACGTAGACAAGCTAGTTTCCGCTCTAAACAAGGCGTATAATATGTTTAAAAAATATATACATTAAAACGGAAGGAAAAGGTATGGAAGAGAATTTAGAACAAGTATATAACGATTTAATTATGGAACATAGTATGAACTCTTACAATAAGAGGAAACTGGATTCTTGCGATTTTTGTGAGCAAGGTCATAATCCAAATTGCGGAGACGAAATAACATTAGAAATAAAAATGAACGGAAATATTATAGAAGATATGGCTTTTTCGGGCCATGGTTGCGCAATTTCTCAAGCTTCAACTTCAATAATGATAGATACTTTAAAAGGAAAAACTGTAGAAGAAGCCAAAGAAATTATCGAAACTTTTATTTCAATGATAAAAAGAAAAACAAAATCAGAAGAAGAATTAAAAAAACTTGAAGATGCTATTGCTTTTAGAAATGTTTCAAATATGCCAGCAAGAGTGAAATGCGCTCTTCTTGCTTGGCACACAGTAGAAGATATAATAAATAAAAATATAAAATAAGGTGAAAAATATGGAGAAAAATAAGAGAGTTTTGCTTGGGATGAGTGGCGGAGTTGATAGCTCTGTTTCAAGCTTGCTTTTAAAAGAAAAAGGATATGAAGTAATTGGAACAACTTTGGAATTATATAGAGGCAGTAGCTGTTGTAATTCAAATACATATTTAGACGCTAAAAACGTTTGTAACCAAATAGGTATAGATCATATTACATTTGATTGTAAAGAAGCTTTTAAAAAGTATATAATTCAAGATTTTATTGACTGTTACTCAAGATGCAAGACACCAAACCCTTGTATAGAATGTAATAAATTTATGAAATTTGGTTTTATGTATGAAAAGGCTAAAGAAATGGACTGTTATTATATTTCAACAGGCCATTACGCAAAAACTGAATTTTCAGAAAAATATAATAGATGGGTTTTGAAAAAATCAAATAATATTAAAAAAGATCAAAGTTATGTTTTATGGAATATTCCAAAAGATTTAATTGAACATATAATTTTTCCTTTGGGAGATTTTACAGATAAAGAAGAGATAAGAAAGATTGCAAGAGAAAATAATTTGAAAGTCGCAAATAAGCCTGATAGCGAAGATATTTGCTTTATTCCTGATGGAGATTATTCAAAATTTTTAGAAAATAATTCTTCTTTAAAACCAAAAAGTGGAAATATTGTAAATAGAAAAGGAGAAGTTTTAGGAAAACATAATGGACTTTATAATTATACAATAGGTCAAAGAAAAGGTTTAGGAATTTCCCATCAAACACCATTATTTGTTCTAGGATTTGATGTTGGTAAAAACGAGGTAATTGTAGGAGAAGAAGATGAGCTTTATACAGATGAATTTGAAGTAGAAGATGTAAATTTATTGTTGTTTGATAAAATAGAAGAACCGCTAGAAGTTCAAGTAAAAACTAGATATTCGACAAAACAAGCTAAAGCTACAATTATTGAAAGTGGAGAAAATAAAATAAAGGTAAAATTACAAGAACCTCGGAAGAGCTATAACTCCTGGGCAATCAGCAGTTTTTTATATAGATGGAGATATTGTTCTTCGGAGGAGGAAAAATTTTGTAAAAAAGCTTGATTTTTTGATAATAATGTGTTAAACTATCAATTAGTCAGTTTATTTTTAAATATGGAGGTGCTTTAAATCATGGCTAAATGTGTAATTTGTGGAAAAGAAACATCTTTTGGTAACCAATTAAGTATTACTCGTTCACACATAAGTAAAAGAACAGTTAAACCAGTTAGACCAAACTTAAGAACTGTTAAAGCTGAAATCAATGGAGAAGTTAAAAAAGTTTCTGTTTGTGCTAAATGTTTACGTAGTGGAAAAATCAAAAGAGCTACTAAAACTGAAAATGTTTAATATAATAAAATAAAATGGTGATGTTTAAAATAAAACATCATTATTTTTTTATTTTTTACTATTGAAATAAATTTTTATTAAGTATATAATATTTTTGAGTTTTATTAAAAAGAAAGGTTTATAAGTACAAATGTTGAAAAATAAAAGAGGTCTTTCACTAACAACAATGGTTATAACAGTTATGATAATGTTTATAATTATGGGAGCTTTAGTTTATTCAGCTGTTGATAGTGTAAAAGTTAGAAAATTAAATAAATTTTATGATGATTTAAGGCTATTAACAGATAGTGTTGAAGTTTATTATTTGAAAAATGGAAAACTTCCTGTTGATGATTCTCAAGGTGAAATAGCTGTGTCTGTTAATGATGAAAGAGAAGCGGTAGAAAATAATAAAATTTCTTTTGTTTTGAAAAAAGGAGTAAATAAAGTAATAAATCAAGAAAGCTTTTTTAATCCAAATGATTATGATGTAACAAATACAAAAGCTACTTATAAATATTTGAAATTAAGCTTATTAGATAATCTTTCTTTAAATAATAAAGATAATGTGTACATTATAAATACACAAAGTCATACAATATATAATTATACTGGACTTACTATTGATAAAGTTACTTATAATAGTTTGCCATTAACATATAAAGATACAAAATATAACGAATTTCATCCAGTAACAGAAATAGTTTTAAAATCAATTTCAGGAGTTACTGAAGCTGGAAGTCTATATTTTTCAAATAATACAGATGAAATTAATTTAAGAGATTATTTAACATTTACTACAGATTTAGGAGCAAATACTGGAAGTCCTAAAGATTTAATTTTTTCTGAGACTACTAATACTTATTATTCAGTAAATAAAGAAGGAAAAGTAACAATAAAAAAAGATGCGAGCTTTTCAGGCGCTACATCTCAAACAATAACTGTCTCAGCTACAAACTATGGAGGAAAAGATAATCCTTCAAATCTTTCTGTTGAGTTAAAACCAAGTTATATTGATATATATAAAAATGGAAGTGAATTTGGAGACAAAGATGTAAATATTGTAAAAAATACTTCTAGTAGTACATGTATAAATCCTAAAAATAGTGATACATTTGATGTTCAAAAATATGGCGCTTTAAGTGGAAAAACAGTGAATATGACAATTATTCCAGAAAATAAAGATGTTGTATCTGGAAGTTTTAATAAAGAAAGTAGTGTTTTGACTGTAACTTCTGGTTCAAAAACTGGTAAATCTTATATGACATTACAAGCTGAAAATTATGGATTACCTAAAGATCAAATTCATGTAAATGTATTTAATTTTGATTTATATGAAGGATCTGCTGGAAGTAGTACAAACATTACAAAACTTGATTTAACAGGAATTGGAGAATCTTCAAAAACAAATGTGAAATTAAATGTTGAAGCTCCAAGTAGTTTTGATTTTAATGGAGATACACGTAAAGTTGATTGGAGTTTGGTAACTGATGATAAGAGTACAGCTGACAATTCAGGAGTTGTTTCAATTTCACCAAATTCTGGAAATCCTACAGTTGTAACTGTAACACCTCTAAAACCAGGAAAAACAAATTTGAAATGTGTTGTTACAGTTGATAGTGAAGTACTTGTTACATTTGTAATTCCAGTTACTGTTTCAGGAATTGTAAATGAAGATGGTTCTGTAATTGATAATGATACAATTTCTTTTTCTAGTGGAAATCTTACAAAAAATATAAAATATGTTTTTGGTGATTCTAATATTAAATCATATTCTTTTGATACACCAACAGTTACAGTAAGTAATTCTTTTACAGTTACAAAAAATGAAGATAATGCTTTTACAGTATCATATACAGGCTCATCTGATGTTACGGCTACATTAACTATAACAGCAACTGTTCGGAAATGAAAAATATAAAGATACTATAGAACTTACCGCTACAAAATAAGAAATTATTAAAATTTGCTTGACAAATGAGAAAATTCAGTATATACTTATTAGGCGTTAGTTGATAATAAGTTAGAAGGTTGAAGACGACTAACTATAGAAATATACTGATTATTACTATAAGGAGGGATTAAAGGTGGCACAACCAAAAAGAAGATGGTCAAAAGCTAGAACTGGAGCAAGAAGAAGTACTTGGAAATTAGATGAAAAAGGTTATTCAACATGCCCACATTGTCATGAACCAGTATTACCACATACTGTTTGCTCAAACTGTGGATATTATGATGGAAAAGAAGTTGTTTCAGTTAAAAAGAATGAAGACTAATTATAAATAATGTTTAAAAACTCTGGTAAGTTTTACCAGAGTTTTTTGCGTTATATACAAAAGTTCACAAAAAAATTACAAAAAAATTTCAAAAAAAAGATTTACATAATAACAAAATTATGATAAAATAAAAATGCGGGAAAGTTTTTACAAAAGATGTTAAAGATGTGAGGTGAATTATGAGTAGTTATGATTTAGATTATAGGATGGCTTGTACAGAGGTATTGGAGGTTTTGAAACATATTCCAAAGAAACAAGTTGAAAAAATTCCAAAAAATGTTCTTGTGTCAATGGAAAGATCAAAAAGATATGATTACAGATTTAAATTTGACAAGACCAAAACTATAAAAGAACAAAACATATCAAAAACCGCAAAAAATATATTATCAGGATTTTATAGAGATTATTGGGCTGATGGAATTGTTAAAAAAATGATTTTAGCTAAAGAAAAATTTGACAAGAAAAATAGTGAAACAATAGCTTAAAATTTTTAAAATATATGATAAAACTGTAAAAATTCTAAAACAAGGAATTTTTACGGTTTTTTTATTTTTGTAATAATTTGAAAAAACAAAAATAAAATTTAGCATGATTAATTTTATGGTTATTAATTTAAAAAATTTATTGAAGAATTTAATAAAAATAGTTTTTATTCTTGCTTTTGCTTTTGGAGTAATGAATTTGCGGTGATATTGTTTTGAAAGGATTTGGCAAATTCGAATATCTTAATGTATTAGAAGAAAATTTATGTTTAGTAGAAAAACAAAATCAAAGCAAGAATTTTTTTCAAGGAGTGTTAAAAAAAGAACTTTCTATAAGTGAAATAAAACTAGAAAAGAAAACCGATAAAAGTAAAGAAAACGAAATTCCTCAGGAAGAAAAATCTATTGTTCAAGAAGAACAAATTCCAGTTCAAAAAATAAATGAAGAAGAATTACAAAAACAAGTAATTAGTAGTGTTCCAGCAAATCTCCCAACAGCTGTTGTTCAAAGTAATAATCTGGCTGAAAATTATAATACAACATACAAAAGTGTCAAAATTAAAAATGAGACGAAATTTAATTTAACAGAAGAAATTTTAACTCCAAATATTGAGTTTACAGATAAGAAAAATATTTTGATTTTTCACACTCATACATGTGAAAGTTATACTCCAACTCCAGAAAACACTTATGTTCAATCTGGAAATTACAGAACAACAGATTTGAATTATTCTGTTGTAAGAGTTGGTACAGTTTTACAAGAAAGTTTGACTCAAAAAGGATTTTCTGTTGTTCACAGTACAGAGTATCACGATTATCCAGCCTATAATGGTTCATATAACAGGTCTTTTTCAACTGTTCAAAATTTACTTTCTCAAAATCCTACAACACAGCTAGTTATAGATCTTCACAGAGATGCAATTGGAAGTATGAGCAATTATGCGCCAAGTGTTCAAATTGGTGATGAAACTGTATCACAACTTATGTTTGTTATTGGAACAAATGGAGGTGGATTAGATCATCCTAATTGGCAAACAAATTTAAAATTTGCGATAAAGATTCAAGAAAAAGCAAACGAAATGTATCCGCGGACTTTTTAGACCTATTATTTTAAGAAACTCAAGATATAATCAAAATCTAGCTGATTCGGCTTGTATAATTGAAGTTGGAGCTACAGGCAACACTTTAGAACAAACAACAGGCGCTATGAAGTATTTGTCAGAAGTCCTCGCTCAGGTTATGAAATAACTTCAAAAAAAGTCTTGACAATATGGAAGAATACATATAAAATATAAGTGCGAAAAAAAGCAAATACAATATAAATTATTATAAATTAAGAAAGAAAAAGGCAAATGACCTAAATCTTCACTAGAATGAAGAAAATTTATCTAGTAGAAAGGTAATTTATTTGTACATTGAAAATTTAATAGAAAGAGGTAAATTGATATGCAAGGACTTATTTATGCTGCCGTCTTTCTAATCTCAGCTGTAATTTTCATTCCAGTTGGTTTTTTCCTAAGAAAGAAAATTGCAGAATCTAAAATTCAAAGTGCAGAACAAGAAGCAAAGAAAATTCTTAGTGATGCTAAGAATGAAGCTGAAAACTTAAAAAAAGAAGAAATTATTAAGTCTAAAGAAGAAATATTACAATTGAGAAATGATTTAGACAAGGAGATTAAGGAAAGAAGAGGCGAAATTCAGTTACAAGAAAAAAGATTGATTCAAAAAGAAGAAAATCTTGAAAAACGTACATCAGTTTTTGAAGCTAGAGAAAAAGACTTAGAAAGAAAATTTACTGAAAATGAAAAAAAGCGTCAAGAATTAGAAGAAATGTATGGAAGAGAAGTCGAAGAATTACAAAGAATTTCTGGACTTACTCAAGAACAAGCAAAACGTCAACTTTTGCTTGACTTAGAAAAAGAGTTGACACAAGAAAAAGCCACTCTTATTAGAGATTTTGAACAACAAGCTAAAGAAGAGGCGGGAAAACAAGCTAGAGAAGTAATTGGACTAGCAATACAAAAATGTGCTGCAGACCATACTTCAGAGACTACAGTATCAGTAGTTGCTCTTCCAAACGATGAAATGAAGGGTAGAATAATTGGTAGAGAAGGTAGAAATATCAAAACTCTTGAAACATTGACAGGAATCGATTTAATAATTGATGACACTCCTGAAGCTGTAATTATTTCAGGATTTGACCCATTAAGAAGAGAAGTAGCGCGTCTTGCTTTGGAAAAATTGATTGATGATGGTAGAATTCATCCAGCCAAAATCGAAGAAGTTGTTGAAAAGGCTAAAGAAGAAGTTCAAGAAACAATTAAATCAGAAGGTGAAAGAGCTTGTTTAGAAACAGGTGTAAATAATCTTCACCCAGATTTAGTAAAACTAATAGGAAAACTTAAATATAGGACAAGTTATGGACAAAACGTTCTTAACCACTCTATAGAAGTTTCAAATTTAGCTCGTTTAATGGCAGACGAATTAGGAGTAAATTCTAAAGTTGCTAAAAGAGCAGGTCTATTACATGATATTGGTAAAGCTCTAGATCATGATATGGAGGGAACTCATGTTGAAATAGGTGTGGAAATATTGAAAAAATATAAAGAAAATGACATTGTAATAAATGCCGTTGAAGCTCACCACGGCGATGTTGAACCAGTTTCAATTGAAGCCATTTTAGTACAAGCTGCTGATGCTATTTCAGCGTCAAGACCAGGTGCTAGAAGAGAAACACTAGAAGCTTATATCAAGAGATTGGAAAAACTTGAAGAAATTGCAAATTCATTTGAAGGTGTTGAAACTTCATACGCAATACAAGCAGGTCGTGAAGTTAGAATAATTGTAAAACCTGAAAAGGTTTCAGACGCCGATATGGTTGTAATGGCTAGAGAAGTTGCAAAACGTGTTGAAAGCGAAATGGAATACCCTGGACAAATCAAAGTAAATGTAATCAGGGAAACAAGAGCTATCGATTATGCAAAATAAAAAAATTTCCTTCAGGGATAAACCCTGAAGGATTTTTTTTAATTATTAACGCTTCTTAAAGCTGGAAAAGCGAAATTTTTCCAAACTAAAAATAAAATAATTAGTAAAACTCCTATTAATAAATACATTCTAATTGAGCAAAATATATCAAAAGCTTTGTCAATGAAATCTCTTCTTTTTACAGCTTTTGGATTTCCAACTTGTTTATTAGTATAAATATCTCTTCCAAATTTTTGAATAGAAGCTTCTCGTCTTTGCTCAACATAAAAATTTAATTCTTTTTGTTTTTCTTCATCACTCAATTTATCGAAACGTTCTAGATTTTCAAAATCTCTTCTAGCTTGTTCATCTAAATCTTTTTCATCCTCATTCATTTGTAAAATCCCCTTTTATAAAAACTATTTCAATTCTAAAATTTTGTGAGTGTAATCTAAATTTGCGACTGGATCTGTTTTATATTTTAAAGTATATATATTTGTAGCTAAAATATCTTTCATAAGCATGTCTTGTAAATTCATATCTTTATTTGTTTCAAAAAATCTTTTTACAGATACAACAATTTTTGCTCTAGGATTGTGTTCGGCAATAGCTGAAATAATTCGCTTTCCATGACTATTGAAACCAAGAACACGAATATATGGCGTAACTTTTTGAGAAACGGACATGTCTTTTTTTGTGATTCCCAAAAGAGCGTATAGAAGAATTCTCTGAATTCTAGTTTGTGTAAATCTTTTAGATTTTATTTTATTTATTAGTGTTTCTAAATCTGTTGAAGTATTTACCGCTTGTTTAATTTTATTTTCCAATCCTTCTGTAACATCTGGAAGTCTAGCAATTTCTAACGTAGACATTTTTCTTAAAGTATAAATTATTTCTTTTTCAAAAAGCTTCAAAGAAGTTACAAGATTTCCTTTTTCTCCAAGTTTTTCAATTATTTCATAAGTTTCAAAAGGAACAACTCTATGAATTTTTTGACCATTTTGAATCATCTCACGAATTCCAGTACTACTTGTAATTCCATTTTTAACTTTACTTGAATTATAATCACTATTTTCTCTTTTAATTGTAACAGGGGTGATGTTACTGTTTGTTCTTTTTAGAGCTTTTAAATATTCTACACCTAAAATATTATTTGGGTTTTTAAGAGCTTCCATGTAAACTTTTGAGTTTCCAAAGTAGATTTGCAAAGCAACTTCGCGCGCTTTAGGATATGAAAGACCTGATTTTAACTGAGTTTTTAAAATGTTTGAAAATTCTCTTGGTTCTTTAGCAAGAACTGTGGCTACGTCGTCTAATGGCTTAATTGCGCCTAATTCAGAGCCAAATGAAAGATAATCTATAATTCCAAGTGAGTTTAAAATCTTTACTGCTCCGAGAAGCAAAATTTTCAGCACTTGAAATTGAGTAAATAGTAGGAAGCTCAATAACTAAGTCAATTCCTTGTTTAAGAGCCATCTCAGTTTTGGACCATTTGTCAATTAAAGAAGGTTCTCCGACGTTCAACAAAATTTCCACTCATTATGGCGATAGTAAAATCAGCTTTTGTAAGTTCAATTGATTTTTTTAAATGTAGAATATGACCATTGTGAAAAGGGTTATATTCTGATACAATTCCTAAAACTCCACTCAAATAATATCACCTCTGGTATTGTAAATTTTAAAATTTACTGATATAATATCATAGAATTGAAATTTTGTAAATAACAACGGAAAGGAAAAATATGAATTATAAAGTAGATATTTATACAGATGGAGCTTGCTCTCGGAAATCCAGGTCCACGGCGGATGGGGAGCAATTTTAATGTATGGAGATGTAAAAAAAGAAATATCAGGATTTAATAAACAAACTACAAATAATATAATGGAGATTACAGCTGTTTTAGAGGCTTTGAAGCTTTTGAAATTTCCTTGTGAAGTTACGATTTATAGTGACAGCGCTTATGTTGTAAATTGCTTTAAGCAAAGATGGATTTATAATTGGAAAAAGAACAATTGGATGAGTTCTGACAAAAAACCAGTTAAAAATAAAGAATTATGGGAAGAGCTTTGGAATGAACTATCTAAACACAAATTTGAATTTGTAAAAGTTAAAGGTCACAGTGATAATGAATTTAATAATAGATGTGATTATTTAGCAACAAGTGAAATTAAGAAAAATTCTTAAAATAAAGAGGTTAAAAAAGATGATTGTTATAGGTGTTACAGGAAATACTGGTAGTGGAAAAAGTACAGTAAGTACTATTATAAAAAATAATACAGGTGCTTTAGTTATTGATGCTGACAAAGTAGTAAAAGAGCTTATGGTTTCTGGAAATGAGTATTATGAAGAGACAGTAAAATTATTTGGAGAAGTAATTGTAAATAAAGAAAAACAAAAAATTGACAACAAAAAGCTTGCTAAAATTATATTTGAAGATGAAGAAAAAAGAGAAAAATTAAATAAATTAACTTTTAAATATGTTGGAAAAAGAACAAAAGAGCTAATTTTAGAAAACAAAGAAAAAGAGGTAGTTGTTTTAGATTTTCCACTTTTATATGAAGGAAAATTTGATAAAATTTGCAATTGTGTAATTGCCGTTGTATCAGACGAAGAGACAAAGATTTCTAGAATAAAAGAAAGAGACAGAATAACAAAAGAGGCTGCTAAAAAAAGACTAGGAGCTCAAATCGATGAAGAAGAATTAAAGAAAAAAGCTGATTATATTGTAGATAATTCTAATAATGTCAAATATTTTTCTTTAGTAAAAAATGTTGTAAATTTAGTTCATAAAATAAAGAGAGATGTAGAGGAGAAGAAAAATAAATAAAAATGAAAGTATCAGATTTTAATTATGAATTACCAGAAGAACTAATTGCTCAAACTCCTTATGACAAAAGAGATGAAGCAAGATTAATGGTCTTAGATAGAAATAATAAAACAATTGAACACAAAGTTTTTAGAGATGTTATAGATTACTTAAACCCAGGAGATTGTTTAGTTATAAACAACACAAAGGTTATTCCAGCAAGGCTATATGGAGTAAAAGAAACTGGAGCAAAAATTGAATTTTTGCTTTTAAAGAGAATAGAAGGAGATTTCTGGGAAGTAATGGTAAGACCAGGAAACAAGCTAAAACCTGGGACAAAGGTAAGTTTTGGAGATGGGCTACTAAAGGCTGAGATTTTAGATGTTTTAGAAGGTGGAAACAGAAAAGTAAAATTTGAATATAAAGGAATATTCAATGAAATATTAGATCAAATTGGGCTTATACCACTTCCACCATATATAAAAGAGACTTTAAAAGACAAAGACAAATATCAAACTGTTTACGCAAAATACGATGGTTCTAGCGCTGCGCCTACAGCTGGATTACATTTTACAGAGGAGCTTTTAGAGAAAATAAGACAAAAAGGTGTAGAAATCGCAAATGTTACTCTTCATGTTGGAATTGGAACATTTAGATCTGTAAAAGTAGAAAATGTTGAAGAACACGCTATGCACTCTGAACATTATTACATAAAGTCAGAAGACTCTGAAAAAATCAACAAAGCTAAAAGAGAAAATCACAGGGTAATTTCTGTTGGAACTACATCTTGTAGAGTTTTAGAAAGTGTTTCTGATGAAAATGGATTTGTTCATGAAGTAGAAGGGGATACAAATATTTTCATTTATCCTCGGTTACAAATTCAAATGTATTGACAGTTTAATAACAAATTTTCACTTACCAGAATCAACTTTAATAATGTTAGTTTCTAGTTTAGCTGGAAGAGATTTTATAATGAAAGCTTACACTGAAGCTGTAAAACAGCGTTATAAATTCTTTAGCTTCGGCGACGCAATGTTGATTATTTAATTTCTTCCCACTGAAACATAAAATATTAAAATTAGGAGAATATGATGGAAGCGATAAAATACGAATTATTACATAAAGATAAAAATAGCGGAGCGAGAAGAGGCGTAATTCATACTCCTCACGGCGATATACAAACTCCAGTATTTATGCCAGTAGGAACTCAAGCTACTGTAAAAGCTATGACACCTGAAGAATTAAAAGAAGAAGTAAAAGCTGAAATTATTTTAGGAAATACATATCATTTATTTTTAAGACCTGGTGAAGATTTGATAAAAGAAGCTGGTGGCTTACACAAATTTATGAATTGGGATAGACCAATACTTACAGATTCAGGTGGTTTCCAAGTTTTTAGTTTGGGAAAATTAAGAAAGATAACAGAAGAGGGAGTTGAATTTCGTTCATATTTAGACGGAAGTAAAAATTTTTTAAGTCCTGAAAAATCAATAGAAGTTCAACAAGCTCTAGGCTCAGATATAATGATGGCTTTTGACGAATGTTGCGAATATCCTTCAAGTTATGAATATACAAAAAAATCTATGGAAAGAACTACTCGTTGGGCAAAAAGATGTAAAGATGCTTGGACAAGTGAAAATCAAGGTTTATTTGGAATTATTCAAGGCGGATTTTATGAAGATTTAAGAGACAAAAGTTTAGAAGATTTAGTTTCATTAGATTTCCCTGGTTACGCAATAGGAGGAATAAGCGTTGGAGAGCCAAAAGAAGAATTTTTAAGAATATTAAATTATATAACACCTAAGATGCCTGAAAACAAGCCAAGATATTTGATGGGAGTTGGAAGTCCTGATTATTTGATAGAAGCAAATCTTGCTGGAATTGATATGTGTGACTGTGTTTTACCAACTAGAATTGCAAGACACGGAACAGCTATGACTCATAATGGAAAACTTGTTATAAAAAATAAAAAATATGAAAGAGATTTTACTCCTTTAGATCCAGAATGTGACTGTTACACTTGCAAAAACTACACAAGAGCCTATATTAGACATCTTATAAACATGAACGAAATCTTAGGAATGAGATTATTATCAATTCATAATCTTAGGTTCTTGACTAAATTAATGGAAAGAGTTAGAATAGAAATAGAGCATGATAATTTGCTTAATTTTAGAGCCGAATTTTACGAAAAATACGGCTATTCTAAATAAAAAGTACAAGAGAGGAGAAATTTAAGATGAACGAATTTAATAGATTTTCTTATAACAAACAAGTTAGCTCGAAAGAGAAGAAAAAGAAAATTCTTTTAATTGGAATTTCATTTTGTATAGTTTTAATTATTGCTTTAGCGTTTTTGATTATTCATTTTACTAATGTTGATGCAAAAACATTTAAATTATACATAGATGATACACAAGTAAATATTAGTGAAGGTTTTTACATTGTTGATGATCAAAATCATACTTATGTAAGAGCTAAAGATATTGCTGAATATATAGGTTGGAACTATCAAAATGGTGAATATGGTTCATATACTGAAGATTTAAATAGTGGATATATTTCTAATGAGTATGAAGCTGCTTCATTTGTTGTAAATTCAAATATTTTGAAAAAATATATAGTAGTTACAGCTGAACCTGAAAAAGATGATAAAGGTAATGAGTATATTCCTTATGAGCCAAATTCAGAAGAGGGTACATTAGAGACTACAACATTATCACTTCCAGTAATAAGTAAAGATAATCAAATTTATTTTCCTCTTGAAAGTTTAAGAGATATTTGTAATTGTAATATAGAATATAGTAATCAATATAGAATGTATATATATGAGCAACAATATTTATTAAGCTTGGCTCAAAGCAAAGCTGCTGAATATGGCTATCAAAGTATAAGCGGTACTTATGAAAACATGAGAGCTTTAGCTTATGGAATGATGGTTGTAAGCAACAAAGGTGGATTATTTGGAGTTTCTAGTATTTATAGTAATGAAACTATAATCGGACTTAAATATTCTGATATGATATTTGCTCAAAATGTTAAAGAATTTTTCGTAAAGACATCTACTGGAGATGACGAAAATCTAAAAGAAACTATTGGTATTATTGGAGTTGACGGAAGTACAGTTATTTCTCCAAAAGACTATGGAAATATTCAAGTTTTAAGTGATAGTTTAGGATTATATTTAGTTGAGAAAGATGGCGAATATGGTGTTTTAGATAGACAAGGAGAAGTTGTAGTTCATTGCGAATATGACAGTATAGGGCTTCCAGAAGAACTTTTAACACAATTTAATTTTTCAGTTGAAGATAATAGATATATGTTATTTGATGATTGTTTAATTGTTGAAAAAGATGGAAAATATGGAATTTATGACACAGATGGAAATCAAAACTTGCCAACAGGTTATTCAGGTTTTGGATATTTAGTTGAAAGTGATCCTGATAGTCCAAGAAACGCTGAAGATTTATTGATGTTTGAAGTAGATGATTTAGATATAATTGGTGGAGATACTAGAAATATTAGGGGAATTGTTGTTCAGCAAGAACACGAAGATGGAACAATAACTTATGGTTTATATGATGCTGAAAGTAAAAAGATTCTTTTACCAGCTAATGTTTTCACTAGAATTTACAGTGTAACAAGTAAAGGAAACACAGAATATTATTCAGAATTTCCTGGACAAACAGCTAAAATTGTAGATCAGATTTCTAACCACCCAGAATTATTTGAGTAAAAAAGATAAATAAACTTCAATCTTATAAAGATTGAAGTTTATTGTTTTTTTATTTTTGGTTTTGAAATAAGTGAAGCTATATAACCAAAAAAGACTGCGCTAGCTATTCCAGCGCTTGCAGACTTTACACCGCCGATGAAAGCTCCGATAAATCCAGAATCTTTTACTTCTGAAATTGCGCCTTTTGAAAGCAAGTTTCCAAATCCTGTAAGTGGGACTGTTGCTCCGCAACCTGCGAAATCTATTAAATATTGATATACTCCGAAGCCACCTAAAATTGCGCCAACAGTTACAAAAGCAACTAAAATTCTTGCAGGTGTTAATTTTGTTTTGTCTATTAAAATTTGACCTATAATACAAATTGCGCCTCCGACTAAAAAGGCTTTTAATACCATAAACCAGTCCATATTTTTTTCCTTTCTTAAACTTCTATTGAAATCGAGTGAGCAATTCCAGGAATTGTTTCTCCTTGTTGTGATGTAAGAGCGTTTGTTAAAGCGCCAGTTGCGATTAGTAATATTTTTTTATATTCTCCTGAAATTATTTTATTATAAATATAGCCAGAAAAGACACTTGCTATACAGCCGCAGCCAGAACCGCCAGAATGAGTGTCTTGTTTCTTTTTATCAAAAATTAAAACTCCACAATCTTCATAATTATTAGAAATATCATAACCTCTATTTCCGGAAAGCTCTGTTAAAATATCTTTTCCAATATAGCCCAAATCACCTGTGAAAATCATATCATAATAATCAGGTGTTCTTTTTGTATCATTAAAATGTGAGCAAAGTGTGTCTAAAGCTGCGCCAGCCATAGCGGCTCCCATATTTGTTGCGTCTTTTATACCAACATCAACTATTTTTCCAGGTGTTAAAGTTCTAATATATGGGCCATTTCCATCTTTTTCAACTACAGTTGCGCCGAGCGGCAGTTACAGTCCATTGACTTGAAGGTGGTCTTTGATTTCCAAGCTCTAATGGAAAACGAAATTGTTTTTCAGCGCTACAAAAGTGGCTTGAACAGGCGCATAATACATTATTCGCAAATCCGTCCATCAATTACTAGACTTGCTAAAAGATTTGTTTCGACAAATGTAGAGCAAGCTCCAAACACTCCAAAAAATGGAATATTTAAATCTCTTAAACCGAAGCTTGAACATGTACATTGATTTATTAAATCTCCAGCAAAACAGAAATCAATACTATTTGTAGCAATTCCAGCCTTATTTATAGCAAGCTCTGCTGTTTCTTTAATAAATTTGCTTTCTGCTTTTTCCCAAGTTTCTTCGCCCCAAAATTCGTCTTCGACACATTTATCAAAATATTTTGAAAGAGGACCATCTTTTTCTTTTGGACCGACAATACACGCGGTTGATTTTATAGAAACATTTCCATCTAAAACATAACTTTGATTTCCAATCTTTTTCATACTTTTCCTTTCTATATAAAAAATAACGCTATCATTCCAACGATTATACTTGTTGAAATTCCATAAACGAGAACTGGGCCGAGCGACTGTAAACATTTTTGCTCCAACTCCCATAACATAGCCTTCTGATTTGTATTCCATAGCTGGCGAAACGATTGAGTTTGCAAAACCAGTTATTGGAATTAATGAACCAGCACCAGCTAATTTTCCAATTCTGTTGAAAACATTAAGAGCTGTAAGAAAACTACTTAAAAATATAAGTGATACTGAAACTATAGTGTAAGAAGTAGTTTCATCTACGCCTCTTAATTTACAATATTCAAAAATAATTTGACCTAAAGCGCAAATTAAACCTCCAATTAAAAAAGCAAAGAAACAATTTTTAAATATAGGGGAGTTTGGGGTCTTTTTGTCAACATATTCTTGATATGATTTTGTACTTTCTAAAGGATCTTCCATATAAATTCTCCTTTACTCATCTAAATTAGCTGTTGATGAATCTTGTATACCTTGTAAGCCTTTGTCTATTTCAAATTCTAAATCTAAATCTGCGTAATATTCTTGAATTTTGTCACCTTGAATTTTTGCTCTTTGTTCTAATACTTGAACACAAGTTAAATTATTTAATGTTTGACTAGCATCTTGAATACAGCGAATTATCGCATCTTTCCAAGAAATATTTGAAACTCCTGTAAGTTTTATATGTTTTTTACAATTCATAATTTTTTCCTCCATTTCTAATTTTCTAATATTTTGAGTCAAAAAAACAAAAAATATTCAAAAATTTTTAGCTGTTTATACTTTGTGGAAAAAATTTCTAAAAATGTAAAAAAACGGGAGTTTTTTACAAAAGTATTACAAGTAAATTACACTTTGGTAAACTGTATTGACTATAAAATAAATTAAGTATAAATTATATGTATGAAAAGTAAAAATATGTAATATTTAGACAGAATTTTGAGATACTAATAAAAAAAACTTGAGGAGAGTAAAACAGTGCCAAAGTGTTTAGGAGTTTATATTGAGGATAATGTAATTAAATATTCAAAGGTTGATAAGAATAAAGATGCTTTGAAAATTGAAAGCTGTAATGTTGAATTTTATGAGAAAACTAAAATTATTCAAACATTAGAAAAAATAATTCGAGAAACTTTTAGTGCTAAAGATAATATTAGTATTAACATTTCTAATGAATTATATAATTATTTCGAAATATTTGCATCTTTAAATAAGAAAGATAAAGATAAACTTGTAAATATCGATTTTGAATATTTCTGTGGAGAAAAAGGTTATAATAAAGATTCTCTTGATTCTAGAACAATTTATAGAAATAGTAGAGAAGATAGTGATAAGCAACAAGCAATTCACATTTCTACTAATAAAGAAAATCTTTATAAAACAATTCAAGATTTCGGAAATGTTAAAATTACTAACGCAATGCCAGTTTCAACAAGTATTTTTAATTTAGTAGATTTAGGTCCAAAAGATGAAAACGTTTTGATAGTAAATATCGAAAAAGATACAAAAGTTACAACAATATTAGGTGGAGAAATTTATCATATTGATATAATTCCAGATGGAATGGGAGAAATTTTAGATTCAATAAATCTTATTGAAAATGATATGAAGAGATCTTATGAATGCTGTAGAAATACAACAATATATACACAAGATATGCAAGATTTACAAGTATCAGATAATGAACATTTGGAAAGTATAATGCCAACATTATATAAAATAGTTACAGAAGTAAGAAATTTGGTTGAAGGTTCAATTGGTCAAATTTCAAAGATTTATATAACAGGTGGCGGTACAGCAATAAATAATATTGACTTGTATTTCCAAGAATATATACCAAATATTAAATGTGAATTATTAAAACCATTCTTTATTGGAGAAAACCAATCATTAAAACTTCCAATTAAAGAATATATGGAAGTAAACTCAGCTACAGCTTTAGCTTTAGATGGCTTGGGTTATGGTGAAAAAGAGTTAAACTTCAAAGGTGGAAAAACTGGAGGAAGTTTAGCTGATATAAAAATAGATAGTAAAACAATCATGAATTTCCTTAGAGGTCTAGTAGATCCTAAGAAAGAAATGACAGCTATAGATAAAATGGGAATGAGACTTGCTATTTGTCTTTGCGCTGGAGTTGTTGTATATGGAATAGCTTCAAATTCAATTGTTAAACAAATTGATGAGAAGTCAAAACAAATTGATGATCAAAATCTTGAACTTACAACTCAAATAGCTAAAATTAGCGAAGATACTTCAAAGATAAATAGTGGTAAAGAAGCTTATACAAAAATGTATAATGTTTTGTATGAGATTCAAAATCCAAAGCAAGATCAAGGTTCAGGTGGCTCACCTACAGATGAAACAGTTTCAAATGAACCAATTATTCCTAAATTTGCTATACCAAACTTACTAAGTAGAATTGTTTACGCAATTCCAAAACAAGTCAGAGTAATTTCTATACAAAATACAGAAAATAAACATATAGTAATTGAAGCTCAAGCTACAAAATATGAATATTTAGGTATGTTTGGTGCACAAATTGAAGCAAATGGCTATTTACTTAATGTAAAGAAATCTAGCGGTACAAAAAGTGGTAATACTATCACAACTATTATAGAAGGAGATTTACCATAATGAAGAGATTAATTACAGTTATTGGTTTAATTGCAGTAATTTTTGTTGGTTATATTTTTATAAGTAAAGGCTTTGAAAACGACAAATTCCAAATTGCTAGTTATAATACTATTGAAACTAAATCAGAAGCTTTAACTAAAAAGTTAGCAGCTTATGATAAAAGAAATAAAGAAGATTATCAAGCTCAAGAAGGAATGCTAAATGTTGCAAAAACAAGTTATCAAACTGAAAAAGAAAAATATGAAACAATACTTGAAGAATTACAAGATGTTTTAAATCAAGATCCTGATTCAGAAGATAGTGAAGCAATAGAGCAAGTTATATATTCAAACCAAAAGGTTTATGATATAGGATTTGTTGAAGGAACTTTAGGATTATACGCTGATAAAGAGGGAGTTGACCTAATATTAGGTTTAGTATCAACAAACGCTAATTTATCAACTGGAAAATTCTTTTTAGCAGATCTTCAATTTACAATTACTGGTGAATATATGAGCGTTTCAAACTTTATTTCAGATATTGAAAGTGATTCAGAACTTGGTTGGGAAATTAATGATTTCAGTATGACAAGTGGATCAAACAATGGATATTCTGGAGTAAGCGCAAAAATTAATGTAAAAGGAGTTCCTATTGAAGTTGAAAGCTATCTAGAAAGAGCTTCTCAAAATAATAATCAAGGAACAGGTGATAACGCTAACCAAACTGGAGATCCAAATAGCAATACAACAAATACAACTAACACAACTACAGATGGAAATTCAGTTTCAAACGGTGTTGTAAATAATAATACAAACAGCACCAATACAACAAATACAACTAACACAACTGTATCAAATAATACAGTAAATTAGTTGAGAGAGGAGAACAAATGAAAAATCTTATTTTAATTTGCAGCTTGTCGGCAGTAACTATTATGTGTGTAGGATTATTCTTATTTGATTATATTCCTACAAGCTTAACAGTTTCGAAAGCAAATCATTATGAGACATCAAGTGATACTTTAACAGTTTTAAGTGGCGCGGAAGAAGCTAAAGAATTACTAACACAGCAAAATCAACAAACATCTTCTCAGTCAGGAAGTACATCTACTGTCCAGACGAATATCATTTATGATATTTATGAGATTACTAAATCAGATTTAAATAGTTATAAGCAATCAGGCATTTTATCAACTCGGTAGACCTGACCCTTTTGCTGAGGTTCAAGCTCAGGATGATAACGTCTCTGACAATAATTCTTCACCTTCTTTGCCTGATGACCGGCTCTTTCTTTAATTCGAGCCTCTCTAAATAACTTTCGTTTTTAACTTTTTATTTTTATTTTTATTTTTTTATTTTATTAAGGAGGGTTTTTTTATGAAAAATCAAAAAATTTATTCTAATT
>CANPWV010000020.1 GCA_947585105.1 uncultured Clostridia bacterium | reverse complement strand
TTATTTTACTATATTTTTATAAAAAAGAAAAGACTATTGACAAAAATTTTTTAATAACTTTGTCAACAGTCTGAAAAACTGACGATTAAAAAATATCGTCAGTTTTTATTTTATATTTCACTTCTTCCCTCTAACGCTTTTGCTAAAGTTACTTCGTCTGTATATTCTAGGTCTCCACCAATTGGGATTCCTCTAGCAATTCTAGTCACTTTAATTCCTAAAGGTTTTACAAGTTTTGAAATGTAAATTGAAGTAGCTTCTCCTTCTACTCTAGGATTTGTAGCTAAAATTATTTCTTTTACTTTTCCATCCATTAATCTAGCTAAAAGCTCTTTTATTTTTATATTGTCTGGACCTACTCCGTTCATTGGAGAAATTGAACCATGAAGAACATGGTAAAGACCACTATATTCATGAGTTCTCTCCATCGCGATAACATCTCTAACATCTTCTACAACACATATAATACTTTCATCTCTTTTTGGATTTGAGCAAATATTACATGGATCAGTATCTGAAATATTAAAACATTTTGAGCAAAATTTTAAATTATTTTTAGCGTTTATTATGGAATCTGTAAATTCTTTTATTTCTTCTTTACTTTGATCTAACATATAAAAAGCTAATCTTTGAGCTGTTTTATGACCTATACTAGGTAGTTTTTCAAAGCTTTCTACTAATTTTTCTATTGAAGGTGAATATTCCATTACTTCTCTTTTCCGTTTCAAAAATAATCGTTTTCAAAACTATTTTTTATAAATTTAAACCTGGGATATTATATTTACCCATAGCTTGAGCTTGAGCAGAATCAACTTTTCTCATAGCTTCATTTACACAAGTTATAATTAAATCTTGTAACATTTCAACATCATCTGGATCAACAGCGTCTTTGTCTAATACAAGTGATTTAATTGTTTTATCACCTGTTACAACAACTCTAACAGCGCCACCTCCAGTTGAAGCATCAAACTCTTGAGCTGATAATTCTTCTTGAGATTTTGTCATATCATCTTGCATCTTTTTAGCTTCTTTCATAAGTTGATTTATATTCATTCCTCCGAAGCCTCCAAAACCTCCTGGAAATCCTCCTCTTTTACTCATAATCTTATCCTCCTTATTTTATTTTTTATTCAATAATATTTATATCTATTCCTAAATTATTTATATTACTTTTAGCTTTTGATTCATCTGGCTTTATTTGATTATTTCCTGTTTTTCCATCTACTAATCTTATACTCCATTGTTTTCCTGTTTCACTTATTAAAATATCTGTTAAATCTTTTTTATTTGAGCTATCTTCTAAAAGGCTTCTAACAAAAGGAGTTAAACCATTTGGAAATATTATTTCTAATATCATATCTCCTTGCTGATTTACTTTGGTATTAGCTAAACTCGTATAAAGTCTTACTTTTCCGCTTGTTTTTAGCTTATTTATTATATTTGCCCAGTCTATTTCTGAATTTCCAGAATTGTTATCTACCGGTTTACTAGCTTTAGATGTAGCTTGTTCAGCCTTTTTTGGAGCAACATTTTCCTCTAGTTTAACTTGTTGTTTTACTGGAGTTTTAGTTACTGGAATATTTCCGCTATTTAATTTATTTTCTAAATCATCTACTTTTTTTCTTAATTCTTCTAAACCATCTATTGTAGAAGTACTACAAGCTTTTATAATTCCAGTTTGAAACATTATTGTCTTTTGATTTGACCATTTAATTTCATTTTCTAAATCAGATAATAAATAAATTGTATTTAATATTTTATCTTTACTAGCTAATTCTGAAATTTCTTTAATTTCTTCAAGTTCTTCTTTGTTATAAACAGAAAGCTTTCCAGAAACTTTAAAAACTAAAACATCTTTAATATATTTTATAACTTCCCATAAAAAGTTATTTAAATCTTTCCCATCATTTATTACACTATCAATTACTTCAAGGGCTTCTATTTCATTTCCCTCAAAAATTGATTTTGTTATTTTTGAAATATATTCTAAACTTGGAATTCCTACTAATTCTTTAACAAGATCAGCTCCAATTTCATCTACGTTTTCTTGAGAACA
This sequence comes from uncultured Clostridia bacterium, assembly GCA_947585105.1. GTDB lineage: Bacteria > Bacillota > Clostridia > TANB77 > CAG-508 > Scatovivens. The sequence goes on along the minus strand of CANPWV010000020.1, from coordinate 23,510 downwards.
TCTTTCTAAAATACTTATTCCATCTCTCATTGCACCTTCTGATAAAACTGAAATCAATTCCAAAGCTTCGTCAGTAATTTTTATGTTAGATTCTTTACAAATTATTTTTAGTCTTTTAACAATATTTTCATTTGTAATCTTCTTAAAATCAAATCTTTGGCATCTTGAAAGAATAGTGGTTGGAATCTTTTGAGGTTCTGTTGTAGCTAAAATAAATTTTACATGTTCTGGTGGTTCTTCTAATGTCTTTAAAAGCGCGTTAAACGCAGCAACTGAAAGCATATGTACCTCATCTATTATATAAACTCTATATTTGGCTTTCGTAGGTAAAAAGTTGACTTCATCTCGAATACTTCTAACATCTTCAACTCCATTATTTGAAGCAGCGTCCATCTCAACAACATCTGTAAGTGATCCATCTAAGATTTCTTTACAAATCTCGCATTCGTTACAAGGTTCTCCATCTTGAGGATTTAAACAATTAACAGCTCTAGCTAAAATTTTTGCGGAAGTAGTTTTTCCTGTTCCACGTCCTCCGATTAAATAGATAAGCATGTCCTACTCTTCCAGATTTTATTTGATTTTTTAAAGTAGTTGTTATATGATCCTCACCTACCATATCTTCAAATTTTAATGGTCTAAACCTTCTATATAACGCTGTATAAGCCAAATTTATCGCCCCCATTCTTTTCAAAAAAACTTCCCTTAGGGAAAGTATGCAATCACATAAATACACTACTTATCGCTGCTTCCTTCCGAACCTGACGAGATTCATAGCTTTTTATTGAAGCATACCTTCCTTAAGAGAAGTTTTCTCTCTTGACTGATTATATAATGGTTTCTATATTTTTGCAAGAGTTTTTTACTATTTTAATAAAATTTATTTTATATTTGATTTAAATTTAATTTTATATTATAATAGTACTACGTTTCAAGAAAGGTAAATAAAAATGGAAAATTGCGATAAATATATGAAGGTTGCTTTAAAAGAGGCACAAAAAGCCTTCGAAAAAGAGGAAATTCCAGTTGGCGCAATCATTGTAAAAGATGGAAAAGTTATAGCTAAAGCTCATAATTCAAAAGAGACGTCAAAAAATGCTTGTGGACACGCTGAAATTTTAGCTATCGAAAAAGCTTGCAAAAAGTTAAATAGCTGGAGATTATTAAATTGTGAAATGTATGTAACTTTAGAGCCATGTCCAATGTGCGCCGGTGCTTTAATAAACTCAAGAATTTCAAAGGTTTATATTGGAACAGATGATGAAAAAACTGGTGCTTGTGGATCAAAATTAAATTTACTAGAAGACTATAAATTCAATCATAATGTACAAGTTCAAAAATATATTTTAAAAGAAGAATGTTCTCGGAATATTGAAAAAATTTTTTAAATTTTTAAGAGAAAGGAATAAAAATGAAAACTAATACAGTAAATGTACTAAAAAAATCGTTGTTTTTAGCGTTTATACTCATTGCTACGACTATAGTAATATCACTATCTATAAAATATAATGTTGAAGGTGAATCAGCGCCTTATTCAATAGAGAAAATCCAAATAACAAGTCATATTGATGCAAAAGACAGCGGAAATCAATCAGAAAATATTTGGGACGTAAATTTAAAAGAAGACAATAATATTTATATTTACATATCAAAAAATAAAGATATTAAAAATACTATTAAAGAGATAACAATTAACAATTTTAAGATTACTCAAAAACCAAAAGTTGGAAATATCAAGATTTATAGACCAACTGGAGATTTAGGAAAAGACTTATATAAGCTAAGTGAACAAAATTATTTTAATAATAAAATCACATATACTGGCGCAACTGTTGATACTTTAAAAAATTTAGAAATACGTAATGAAGGCGGAATGATAGCTTTTAGAGTATCACTAGAAAACATTGGAAATTACACTTCAAACGAAGGTATTACATATAATGGAAGTCTTCTTTCTGAAATCGGATTAACAAATGATGATGTTTCATTTAAAATCTCATTTGATTTAAATATTATTTTAGATGATGGTCAAAGCTATATTGCTACAGTAAGCTTGAATTTACCAAGTGAAAATATTATTAATGAAACAGAACCACTTATGGAAATAACTGATTTTAAAGATATTGTTTTTAAAAGAATAAAATAAGCAAATTTTAGAAAATCTAAAATTTGCTCAAATCTAGACCTATTTTATAGGTCTTTTTTATAATCCGAAAATTAAAACTGCTAATTGAAAGTACACAAAAACTGAACAAGAATCAACAATAGTTGTAATAAGTGGTGAAGCCATAAGCGCAGGATCTAATTTTAATCTTTTTGCAAGCATTGGAAGAATACAACCAAGTGATTTTGCAAGAATAGCAATAATTACTAGAGTTAATCCTACTACTAGAGCCAGTTGTAATTGACCTGTTCCATATTGAATAAATATTCTAAAAGTATTTATTATAGCAAGTGCAATACCTACTAAAACTGCAACTCTTATTTCTTTCCACCAAACTTTGAAAAAGTCTTTTAATCTTATCTCATCTTGTGAAAAACCTCTAATTACTAATGTTGAAGTTTGTGAACCACAATTTCCTCCAGTATCCATAAGAAGCGGAACAAATGAAACTAATATTGGAAGGCTTACAAAAGCGTTTTCATAATGAGCCAAAATAGTTCCTGTAATTATTGATGTAAACATTAAGAAAATTAACCAAACTATTCTATTTCTAGCGTGTTTGAACACACTTGTTTTAAAATATGATTGATCATTTGGGATAACCGCAGCCATTTTTTCGAAATCTTCCTGAATTTCATCTTGTAAAACATCAATAGCATCATCAATAGTTATAATTCCAACTAATCTTTGTTCTCTATCTACAACAGGTATTGCAAAAAAATTATATTTATCAAACATTTTAGCAACTTTTTCTTGATCTGTTAATGTTGAAACTGTAATAACATTTGGATTCATAATATTTTTTATAAAATCTTTTGGCTCTGAAATAAGCAAATCTTTTACATCTATAACACCGACTATTTTTCTATCAGTTGTTAAAACATAGCAAGTATAAATTGTTTCTTTATCTAATCCAATTTCTCTAATCTTTTTAAAGGCCTCTTCAACTGTCATATTTTCTTTTAAATCAACAAACTCTGTTGTCATAATTGTTCCAGCGGTATTTTCTGGATAATTTAAAAGTTCGTTTATAATTTTTCTATCTTCTGGCTTTACTGTTTTTAAAATTCTCTTAACAACATTTGATGGCATCTCTTCAATCAAATCAACTTCATCATCGAAAAACATTTCATCTGTTACGTTTTCAAGCTCTACATCTGTTAAGCAATTTATTAATTTTTCTTGCATATATGGTTTTAATTCAGCAAAAACTTCAGCAGCTTTCTCTTTTGTTAAAAGTCTATATATAATTAAAATATTTTCTTCTTCTAATTCTTCGAATAATCGCGGGAAATCAGCGCTATTTATCGTTTCTAAATATTTTTTCAAATCATTTAATTTTTGTTCTTCTATTAAGTCTAATATCTTTTTTTTCATGATGTTCCCCCTTTTATCAATATTTTTAGAATTTACATAATTTTTATTCAATTCTTTGTTTATTATATTCTTGACATATTTAAAAGTCAATATAATTACTATTGATTTTTTTATATAAAATGTTATAATATTTATACTATTAAAGTTCTCATAGCTCAACTGGATAGAGCGCTCGCCTCCTAAGCGAAAGACGGTGGTTCAAGTCCGCCTGGGAACACCAAAAAAGACCTCAAAAGGTCTTTTTAATTATTTTCTAAATATCTTTTATAAGTATCAAGAAATCTATTTAAATCTTCTTGTGAAACTATTCCTATTTTAAATTGTATGTTATCTTCATTTATTTCTATAAGATCATCACATTTCACAATACTATCTTTATTCAATAGCTTGTCCATCATCTACTATAACAAAACTATGGTTTATTCCATCTTTTCCATTTTTATATTTATAGTTTGATACAAATACTATATCTCCTATATTATATTTTTTCATTTTTTCTTTTTATCTCCTTTTTTATTAGAGGTATAATAGGCAATTTCCTCTTCTGACAATGAAAATCCTTTTCCATCATCTGTTTTACAAAACTCATTATATTTTTTCAAAGCCTTTTTTTGTTTAGCTTCTTTTATTATTGATGTTACTTTTTCTTTATAATCATTATTTGCCATCTTAAATACCTCCATTATTCTAATAATCTATGTATTTAATTATAACATCGTTATCTCCTTTTTTCAATTGTTTTTATTGTAAAAATATATTCCTCTTCTTTTTATAAATCTTATTATTTGCAAAGTATATGAAATGATGTTTTCTCCATCTGACACAAATATTGAAAACAATACTATTGGTACAAATAAAATCACAAAAATGTATATTTGTGTAGTTATCTTTTTAAATAAAATATGTATTATTAAAAATAATAATATTCCTATCACAGAGCAAGTTATGGCTGTAATATAATCAATAAAACCTAAAATTTTAGCTCTATATTTATAATTTTTTGGAAATATAAATTTCATTTTAGTTTCCTCCTCTGTTTGAAATCATCCCAATATTATTAGATACACTTGTTGAAATTCCGCCGAAAATCATGTACATATATGTGTTTGCTTTCATTAAACTATAAATTATTCCTATGTATAAAATTTTTGACAAATCACTAGATGCTGAAAGTGATAAAGAAAAAGCTAGAACTAAAATTAACGAAACTAGAACTTGCTCTAATAATAGTGAAATAAATGCTTTTATAATTGACTTAAATATCCATGATGTCTTGTCATAAATTCCAAATAAAATAGCAAACGGAAACAGCAACACGAAAATCTGAATCATTATATATCTAAGTGAATATGAAAAAATCAAATTCATAAAGCCAAAAGTTGTAAAAGATTTAATAATTCCATCAAATGACGTAATATCAAGTCCATTATCAGCCGAAGAATAAATATTATTGTTTATTTTTGTAATAAAATTCACAAATGAAATCTCTTCTCCAAAAAGCGATTTTCCTATCTCACAAATCGAACCAGATATTAGAGAGACAATATTTATAATTTGCTTGCAAAGCCAAAATGAGCTATTCATAAGGGCTATAAAGATTATAGCTTTAAATATAAAAGCAAGAGGTGGCTGAACCTTACTATATGTAATATGAGAAAATAAATAATTTGCTATATAAAACACAAAAATTCCTAATATCAAACTATTACAAACAAGCAAGATTCCGCTTGTTCCGTTTTTTCCAAATAATTTAATAAAACTTTGCTTTTCAATTATTTTTGTATCTATAAAAGTAATTTTATCCAAAATTTCATAAACTCCATTATCTACAGACGAAAATAGATTAGAAAAAATACTATTTAAAGCCTCTATAATTGAAGATGATAAGCTAACTGTACTTTCCACTTTTTTCTCCTAACCCAGCAATGTGCTGATTAGAGATAAAATCATATTTGTAAGTAATATAAGAACATACGAAACAATACTTCCTCTAATTAAATTTTTCCCAGTTCTAATTTTCTCTTCGTCTCCAAAGCTAAATTTTCTCATAAGTGCGCCAACTCCTATACTTACTGCAGCGACTGGCGTTGCTAACTTTAAAATATAACCTTGTATTTTTTCAAAAGCACTTTTTAATTTAGTAATAAGAGTTGGATCAGCTCCAAAGCAAATATTTGAAAAACTTATATACATTATAAAAAACAGTACAATTATTATAAAAATTTTATTTTTAAAACTTAATTTGTTCATTTATATCAAATCCTTTCAAATTATTATTTTTCGTTATTTTTTCTCTTTTGAAATATGGTATCATGTGAATTTTTTGGGGACTAAAAATATGATCTCCATCAGAAATAAAACCTAGACTAGTAAAGACTTCAAGCTCTTGCGAAAAAAATCTTGTATCATAAATAAAATCTTTTTCTGTGTACTTATTAAAACTCTCTGAAATATTCGTATCTCGTGATATTAATTGGTTACTAAATAAACTATAATTCGTCTGTTTAGCATTTTCCGAAATAGTAGAAGAAATCTTTTCTTTTTCCTCTTTACCAATAAGTTTTTGAGCCTCTTCAATTGTAAAATTATCATCTGTTCTAAACCAAAACTTATTTATCAAGCTTTGAATAATAACTTTTACATTTGATTCATCTTTTAAGCTATTTTGTAAGGATGTATAACTTTGAGTGGCAATAATATTTATACATTTTGCTTCCCTACTTTGAGAAAAAAAATCCGAGTCTGTTGATGTTACATATTCATGATACTCATCACTTATAAACGCTGATTTTCTCTTGAATTTTCCATTACTTAATCTATTTAAAACAGTTCCTTGAAAATCTAGTTTTAAATATGCAGCAATAATTTTTGAAAGATTCTTATATTCCGCAATATTCATATTTAAAACAACAATTTTCCCTTCATCTAAAACTTCTTCAAAACCTTTGAAATTTATTTCTTCTTTTTTTGGACAAAATGTTTTTGAAACATTATAATCAGACACAAAAATATTAGTAATTCTACTAATTTCAGACTTTAAAATAGATAATGTTCTATCATCTAATGAAAAAAATTCTTTCTCGAAAAAATTAACACATGATAATAAATTATAAATATCTTTTTCTTTTAATAACCCTTTTCCAAACTTTTCTCTAGCAATTGAAATCTTTTCTGTATAATAATTTGGAAACATTATTAATTTATGAAGCTCTGTAAAATTTACGTAGCCATCATTGTAGATTCTACAAAATTTTATAGCCTCAGCTAGAACTTGCTCAGCTTTATCTAACCAATAACTTTCGCTAGATTGCTTATTAAATAATTCCAAAATCGTTTTTAATCTATTAGCCAAAACAATTGGTGTAAGTTCAGGTTTATCTAATGGATTATATCTAACATTTCCGGTCAAATCTATAACATACACATCATTTTGTCTATCAGCCATTTTAGCAAATTCTAATACTTTCTCACTATAATTACCTTTTACATCTAAGATAAGCATAGCAAGTTTTTCATTTGTATTCATAGCTCTATACTCAATTAACTGTGAAGTAAACGGGTACATAGCTGAACTTGTTTTTCCACTTCCAATAGTTCCAGTTATAAATATATTTTGGTATAAACCTTTTTCAGAAATTTTAACATATTCATTTTTATTATTGGTTCCAACAATCAAGCTCATTTCATCATCAAATTTATAATCTTCTAAGAAATAATCTTTCTTTTCTTTTTTTACTTTTTCTTTAAATTTCAACTTTCTAAATATCTTTATAAGAAAAATATTATATGACAATAAAAATGTGATAAAATAAGACTTTTTAATTATATTCCATGTATCTGGATAAACTTTACAGATATCAAATTTGTGTACTGCGTAAGGAAATATTAAGCTTTTAGCCGTAAATATTGGCCAAAATATAAGAGTAATTACAAAAATCCCTACACATAAAACAAATAAATATAATATAAATTTTTTAGAAAATTTTAGCAAGTTCTAAAAATTCCTTTTCTTCAATTTTAATTTGGAACCTTGCTCATTTTTGAGGAGAATAAAATCAATTTCTGAATAAACAAAATAAATAATGATAAAAATATTTATAATGAAACTAACAAAGAAAGCGTGAACTAATAATTGCAAAACTATCACCTTCTTAAATCAATTTTAATTATAATATAACATTTTTTTTAATTTGTCTATACTTTTTTTAAAATTTGTGCTAAAATATTTTTGTAAAAATTTCAAGGAGGAAAAATTATGATAGAAAAAACTATGAAAATTGGCGAATTCTGTGAAAAATATCCTGAAAAAATAGATATACTTTTACAAGCTGGAATGCACTGTTTAGGTTGCCCAGCGTCACAAGCTGAAACTATCGAAGAAGCTTGCGAAGTTCATGGAATAGACGTTGATGATTTAATGAAAGAATTAAATAAATAATTAAAAACCAAGTAAAATTTACTTGGTTTTTATACTTCTTTCTTTCCTTTTTTCAATCTTATATCTTCTCCAAAAAACCTTAAAAATCTATAAGAACCAGCAAATCTTGATCCAATTCTTAAAGTATATGTATCAGCAAGTTCTTGTGGAGTAAGGTTTGTAGAGATTATTGTTTTTGTTATTTTATGATTTTGATTTAATAATCTTGTATTTATTATATTAAATAACTCTTCTATTTTATTATCAGAAACTTTTTCAGTTCCTAAATCATCAATAATAAGCAAATCTGATGTTAAAATATTTTTTTCAAGCTCTGTATTATTTGACTTTCCATATTTCTCATCAAATATTTCATCAAACATTATTGGAGCAGTTTGATATAAAACTGTTTTTCCCTCTTTTAAAAGTTCATTTGCAATACAATTTGTTAAAAAAGTTTTTCCAAGTCCAGTTCCACCTGAAAAAATCAAATTCTTTTCCTGTGGATCATCAAAATTTTGAATAAAGTTATTTGCCTTTTCTCTTAATAAATTCATATTTTCTCTTGGAGAAATATCTGATTTATATTTTTCTTTATTTTCTTTATCTGAAAAAAGTCTAATATTAAAAGTTCCAAAATTTTCAAATTCTAGATTTCCCATATTTGACTTATTATAAGCAATATCATAAATCTTCTGTTTTAAACAGCTACACATCTCTGATTTATCATTTTTTTGAACAAATCCTGTATCTTTACAAATTCTACATTCAAATTTTGGTTCAAAATAGTCTGTTGACTTAAATAATTCTTTAATAATAGAATTTTTCTCTTTTATTAGGCTATTACTTTTCTTTTTAAGTTCTGATAAAATCTTCTCTCTTTCTTCATTAGAAGAATTTATCATATTTCTAGCAGAATCTATTGAAATTTTAGATAATTCTTTATCTATTTCAGCAATTTTTGGATTTATTTCTAAAAGCTTTTCTTTTCTAGATTCAGCTTCGTCTATTGCTTTATTTCTTTTTAAATCATATTCAATTAAAATTTGCTTTAATAATGAATTATCCAAAAGATTTTCTCCTATTAATTATCATATAAATTATCAAAATTATCAAATGTACTTTGAGTAAATTCGAATTGTTTAGCAACAGTCTGAACCTGTTTTGTTCTTGTCTTTTTTTCTGTAATACTAGCTAGATGATTATTTATTTCATCTGGCGTTGTCAAACCTTTTTCGTGCCAATCACTTAAAACATCATCATAATATTTAAACCCAGCGTTTGACTTATATACAGAGCGTTTTAAAGCAAGTTCTATAATGTCCATTCCATAATTATATTCGTCTGTCCATTTCAAAATATATTCTTCTTCAAAAGTTGTAAGAGGTCTAAAAATTCCTAATTTATTAGAAATTTCTTTCTTTAAATTATTGATTTTTTCTTGTTTTGAGAAATATTCATCTAACTCTTCATAAGTCTTTATATTACTTTTAGACCAGCCGTTCAGCAACAGCTTGAATATAATTTCTGTTTATATTTCCAGTTTTTTCTGTACAATAGCTAAATAGCGCAAGCATAACTTGTTCATCAAATCCATATTTTTCAAACCATAAATCAATATCTGTATACCAAGTTGGATTCATAGTTCCAGAGAAAAATTGATTATTTATACTTTCAATACAAATAGTTCTTGTCTTGTTATTATTACTTCTTGAAATATCATCTGGGCTTGATGTAACTTTTGGTGAATATAATTTTGAAAGCGCTATTTCCTTTAAATTCGCAAGAATATAACCATCTGGCTTTTTTATAAGAAGAGCTTGATCTTCCCAATATTTTATTGAATTATTTACAACATCATAAGGAAGTGACAAAATTTTAGATATTTCGTTAATATTTATATCTTTTTCATTTTTAGATAAAAAAGACAAATATAAATAAACCTTTACTGCATCACCGCTAGCAAGGCCTAAATAATCAGAAAAAAATATATCTGGAATATCTGTACTAGAAAATAATCCAAAATCGCCTTTAGACTCTATTTTCATATTCTTTGCCCCTCTTTTATTTCAAATTTTATTTTTATCTTCTGTACAGCAAAGTCATTATATCATCTTTTTTTTTTTATTACAATCATTTTTTCAAAATTTTAAAAATAAAAATACACTATCTTTTAAAATAGTGTATTTTCTAATATTTTATTCACTTTTTTGATTTTCATCTGTGTCTGTATCTGTTTCTGGTTCAACTGTTTCTATACTTACAACTTTTCCTTCATTTGTTCTCATCAAAGTAACACCTTGTGTACTTCTTCCTAGAACATTGATTTCATCAACTTTTATTCTAATTATTGTTCCTGTGTCTGTAATTAACATTACATCTTCGTCTCCGTTTACAACTCTGATACCAATAATATCACCAGTTTTTGGAGTAATCTTGTAAGTAATTAAACCACGTCCACCTCTATTTTGAACTCTATATTCTTCAAGTTCTGTTCTCTTACCAAAGCCGTTTTCAGTAATTGCAAGAAGTGTACCATTAGAACGATCACTAATTGGCTCCATTCCAATAACTTCATCGCCATCATCAAGTCTTATTCCGATAACACCTTGTGAAACTCTTCCTACGCTTCTTCCATCTTTTTCAGCAAAAGTAATACATAAACCTTTCTTAGTTACCATTACAATATCATTTTCACCATTTGTAAGTCTAACATCAATTAGTTCATCATCTTCTCTTAGATTAATTCCAAGTAAGCCAGTCTTTCTAGAAGAATCATATTCTTTAAGTGGAGTTCTCTTAATCAAACCTTTCTTAGTAGCCATTGTTACATACATTCCATCTTGGAATTCCTTGATTGGCATAATTGCTGAAACTTTTTCTCCAGCTTCTACATTTAGTAAGTTAACAATTGCTGTACCTTTAGCTGTTCTACCAGCTTCTGGAACTTCAAATCCACGAAGTCTATACATTTTTCCTTTATTTGTAAAGAATAAAATTGTATCATGTGTTGACGCGGTAAAGATTTGTTTTACAAAATCATCTTCTCTTGTAGTCATTCCTGTAATTCCTTTACCACCACGTTTTTGACTCTTATATGTATCTACTGGCATTCTCTTAATATAGCCATAATGTGTTAGAGATATTACTGTTTGCTCTTCTTTAATTAAATCTTCTACTTCGAATTCACCTTCAGCTGCAACGATTTTTGTTAATCTGTCATCACCGAATTTTTCTTTAATTTCAGTAAGCTCTTCTTTAATAATATCATAAACTAGATTTTCATTAGCTAAAATTTCTTTTAAATGAGCTATTAATTTCATAAGCTCTCTATATTCTTCTTCAAGTTTTTCTCTTTGTAAACCAGATAGTCTCTTTAATTGCATATCTAGGATAGCTTGAGCTTGAACATCTGAAAGCTTGAATCTTTCCATTAATCTTTCTTTAGCATCATCATAGCTTTCACGAATAATTTTAATTACTTCATCAATATTATCAATAGCAATTAATAAACCTTCTAATATATGAGCTCTAGCTTCAGCTTTATCTAAGTCAAATTTTGTTCTTCTTACAATAACGATTTTTCTATGTTTTATATATTCATCTAAGCATTGTCTTAAAGTAAGAATTTTTGGCTCTCCATCTACTAAAGCAAGATTTATAATACCAAAAGTATCTTGCATTTGAGTATGTTTAAATAACAAATTAAGAATTACTTGAGCTCTAGCGTCTCTCTTAAGCTCTATAACTATTCTACATTTATCAATTCTATCAGATTCATCTCTGATTTCAGAGATTCCATCTATTTTCTTATCTTTAACTAGATCAGCAATAATTTCAATAAGCTTAGCTTTATTTACTTGGTATGGAAGTGAAGTAACAATAATTCTTTGTTTTCCATTTCCCATTTCCTCAATTTCCGTCTCAGCTCTAACTGTTATTTTTCCTTTACCAGTTAAATAAGCTTCCTTAATTCCTTCTCTACCTAAAATTGTGGCACCTGTAGGAAAATCTGGACCTTTTATAATCTTCATCAAACTTTCATCAGGGAAATCTTCATTTGCTTCTATACTATTAATAACAGCAATAATTCCATCACAAACTTCTTTTAAATTATGTGGAGGAATATTTGTAGCCATACCAACCGCAATTCCAGAAGAACCATTTACAAGTAAAGCTGGAATTCTAGATGGAAGAACTGTAGGCTCTTGAAGTCTATCATCATAGTTTGGCATAAAATCTACAGTATCTTTTTCAATATCAGCTAGCATAGCTTCAGCAATTTTAGCCATTCTAGCTTCTGTGTATCTCATTGCGGCAGCTGGATCACCATCAGTTGAACCGAAGTTTCCATGTCCATCAATTAGTGGGTATCTCATAGAGAAATCTTGCGCCATTCTAACCATAGCATCATAAACAGATGCATCACCATGTGGGTGATATCTACCAAGAACAGAACCTACAGTATTAGCGCATTTTCTGTAAGGCTTGTCAGAAGTAATACCATCTTCATGCATAGCATAAAGAATTCTTCTATGTACTGGTTTTAAACCATCTCTAACATCTGGTAAAGCACGGCTTACAATAACACTCATTGCATAGCTAATGTAAGCAGTTTTCATTTCTTCGTTAATTTCTCTCTCGATAATTTTTTCGTCTTGTCTTTCCATTTAAAACCTCTTTCATGTATTTTACTTATATGTGTATTATATATAAGTAAAAGAAAAAAATCAAGGAGTTTTTTAACAAAAATTTCTATTGAGCTAAAGCGCTAGCAAGTTCTCTTTCTTCGTCTGTAATATCAAAACTTCCAGTACTTTCAATTAAATTTTCCATAATCTCAATTTGTCTTGCGGTCTTTAATGTTTTCTCTAATGGTAAAGACTTTTCTAAATATTTTTGAATATTTCTATTTGCATTTTTCATACCTGTTAAATCTTGTTCATTGTAACAATTAAACCATTTCTCGCTAAACTCGTCTATCTTTTCTATATATTTTACTTGATTATCTAGTTCTTCAGAGATTTCTGATTTCATATTTTTAAGAAAAGAATTTTTATTTGACTTTAATTCTTGTCTTTCACTTTTTGTTATTTTCTCCTTTTCAACCGCTTTATCTAGCGCAAAATCAAACAAACTTGATACAGAATCTAAAATTCCTCCACTTTTAGTAGCCATTTGAACTTGCTCAACACTTTCAAATTTTCCGGAAGCAATTCCCAAAACTGATTTCCCATATTCTTTAATATTATTCCATATTTGTTTTGAACCATCTATAAGTCCATTTTCAAGAAGAGCATCTTTTGCTCCAATTACAGCATCTTCAGCAAATTCAGGAAGTGCAATTTTTAAAGTTGTATCTAACGCATTATTTAATAATTGACCAATATTACTTTCCATAAATCTGTTTTGAGCCTCAACTAATTTTTCATTAAAAACACTTAATTTTTCTCCAATTTCTTGTCCTATTTCTGTTATATTCATATAAATTCCCCTTTCTTAATTTATTTTTTCTAATATTTTCATATATTTATCTAATATAAAATTATCGCTTCTTATATCATTTGCAATGTCTGTAAACTTCTTTGAATTCTTGATTTTTCCTATTATTTCAAACCTTCCAAAGATTTCTTTTAAAATTTCCTCATCAACAGAACTACTATTTACTTTATTAAATAAAATTTCTATTTTTTTTGGATGAACCTCCCAATCTTCAACATATATTTCAAGCAAGTTTTCAGCTTTTTTTATTTCCAATAAATTTGGTTCTACTAAAAACACAATTTTATCAACATTTGCTAAAACTATTTTTATAAATTTTAAAATTGTTTCACTTGAAGTATCTATTAAAATTAAGTCATATATATTTTTCAAATTTGAAATTAGATTTTCAACTTTTTCATAACTTATCTTGTTATTTTCAGTAAATAATGAATTTATTCCGCAAAAGACGTCTAGATTATTACTAATATGTGTTATGAAATTTTCTATTTTATCATTATTTTCAAATCCATTAGGCTTTTTAATTCTAAAAATCGTATTTATACTGTTATTTATAATATCAAAATCAATAATAATAGTTTTCATTTTTAGCTTTTTCCCAGCTTCTCCAAAAAGAGATGTAATTATACTTTTTCCACTACCATAATTTCCTGAAATAGCAATTACTTTCGTTGTTTTAAAAACATTCTTATTTTTATTAGAATTAATCATCTCTTTTAATTTTTCTATTTCGATATTATAACTTTTTCCTTCAGAACTTAATATTTTATTTATAATTTCATTTATTCCATATTGGCCATCTATAAATATTTTATAAATTCCTTTCTTCTCTAAGAAACTCTTTAATTTCCAGTCCTCATTTTCCATAAAGACTATAATTTCTATTTCTTTATTTATTTCTAAAATTTTTTCTATAAAATCTTTTATTTCATATTCTCCAACTAAATCTTCATGCAAAATTAAAACATTTATCTCAGAATTTCCTTTCAAAATATCTAAGACTCCGTCTTGATAAGGAATATCATTTCCTATAATTTCAACATTTTCTTGCTCTTTTAGTTTTGAATTTAATGAATTAACTCCAAGAGCTGTTATTATTTTCTTTATCATTTTTACTCCTCTCTATTAACTCTTTTTCGTCTTTTGAAGCTTCTATTTTAGTTAAAATGTGATTATCTCCAACAAAAACTAAATTTTCTCCCTTTTTAAGACTTTTTATCTCTACTTTTTCTTTGTCAGAAATATTTATAAAACTGGATAATGTCATAATACTCTCTTCTTCTAAAGCAAAAAAACATTTTATACTAGAATTATTCAAAATACTTTTACCAAAATTTCCATTATCTAAACTAAATAAATCAGAAATATCTTGAGTAATCGCAACTCCGCTTCCACCATACTTTCTAATCGTTTTAAAAATTTTATATATAAATGAAGCAACATCACGATTTGAAGTAACACCAATAAGTCTCCATATTTCGTCCATATATATCGTTTTTTTCTGATTTCTGTCTTTTTTTATTTGATCCCAGAAAAATTCGGTAAACAGATAAATTCCATATTGAATATTATCTTCGCCAAGTTCATAAATATCAGCAATTATCAATTTGTTGTCAAGAATAACATTTGTATGATTATTTAAATAACTCAAAGATCCATTTACAAAAGGCCTTAATTTAGTTCCCAACCTTTTTGTTTTTTCATCTTTTATTAAATTTTCATACAAATCTCCTAATATAGGCATATCAGCAGATCCCTTAAATTCTCCATTAATACTAAACTTATCATCTACACTTTTAAAAAGACTATTATCGTCAAAGGTTATTCCTTTATCATTATAAGTTTGTATTAATTTCTCTTCGAAATTTGACCATTCTTCTTCATCAATATCACCTAGTGCTAATTTAAAAAATCCTTTTAATTTAGAAATTTTAGTCTGTAAATAGCCATGTCCATCTTCTTCTATTCCATTTTTTCTGATATCTAAAACATTTACATAAGTGTTTGATTGAGGACCAATTTTTATTAAGAGTCCATCTAAATTCTTACAAACCTCTCCATATTCACGTTCTGGATCTATAACATATTGTTCCATTCCACATATTCTATGTCTTAGAATCATAAGTTTTGTAAAAAATGATTTTCCAGCGCCACTTGTTCCTAAAATACACATATTTGCATTTTTATATTTTTCTTTATTAAATCTATCAATCATTATCATTGAATTGTTAAATCTATTTATTCCAAATAAAATTCCTGTTTCATCAAAAATTGAATTTGAAATAAATGGATATGTCGAAACAAGCCCTTCTGTTAAAACATTTCTCCTACTCGAATTTTTTATATTTTTTGAATTAAAAGCAAGTGGTAAACACGAATTGAAAACTTCTTCTTGCCTGAAATTAGCCCTTTTACTTACTATTCCGTTAGACTGTAATATTCCTTCAATTTTGTTTAATAAAAATTCTAATTCTTTCTCAGAACTTGCAAAAACAGAAATATACATTGACAGAAAATATAAATCTTCGTTATTTATTTGCATCTGTTTTCTTATATATTTAGCATCATTATAACTAAAAGAAGCAATTTCAATATCTTCCCTATTTTCTTTACTATCTTTTAATTCAACCGCTGAATTTCCAATAAAATACGTTAAATCTTTAATTGTTTTATATGTATCTTGTTTTTCATAAAACATTGATAAAACAATATTTATATCTAAATTTATAATGTTTTTTAAAATGATATCATTATATTCTCTATAATAATCTGTAATTATAAGACCACCATGATAAAAACCGTCTATTTCAAGATATTTTGGATTTTGATTGTTTATATATGAAGGTGATATTTTATCTTTAGTAGAAATTATTCCATTTAAAAATTCTATTTTTTTACCTCCTTTATAAGAAATTTAAAGTTTTTCTAAAATTGTAAAAAGAATATACAATCTTTTCAGCACTTTCTCTTGTGTTTACGTCAAAAATAAGATTGCCACATCTTGATAAAGAATCTTTTATTTTTAAATATTTACTATTTAGGTCTTCTCTTACTTGTTTAATATTAAATTCATTTTCACTATTTTCAATTTGGGAACTAATAAGAATATAAAAATTTTTTGAAGAAGAATTTTGAAGTTTATTTTGATTCTGAATATACTCTATATAAAGATTTGAAATTTTCGAAATTTTTTCATTTTGTTCTTCATTTGATTGTTTATTAATTTGAGAAATATAAGAATCTAAATTTTCTTTTCTACTTTGAATTAAAATTTGAATATCAAAATCACAAACTTTTAAAAATAACTTATAAGAATTTAAAATAGCTTCTTTCTCTAAATCTGATTTTAATTCATAATTTATAGGAAGAACTTTAATAATTTTAATATATTTATTATTTGAGACTAAAATACCATCTTCTAAGATTTTATCAAACAGCAACCAATCTTGACTACTTTTTATATAGCCTTTTATATTATAACCTCCTTTCTTTTTAAGTACTAAAATATTATAATAGTTTTTTAAAAATGTCAATATATTTTTTATAAAAAAATAAAGATGTGGAAAAGTCCACATCTTTTAACGCTTTTCCACATTTTTATTTTACATTTGTTCGCAAAATGTTCATAAAATGTGGAAAACTTGCTAAATATCTAGATTTTTTACAAATTTTGCATTATCAACAATGAAATCTCTACGTGGGTTAACGTCATCTCCCATAAGAAGTGTAATTGTTTGATCTGCTTGCATTGCATCTTCCAAATTTACTTTTACTAAAATTCTTGTTTCAGGGTTCATAGTTGTTTCCCAAAGTTGCTCTGGATTCATCTCTCCTAGACCTTTATATCTTTGGATACTAACTTGATCTCTATCTACTCCTCTTTCTTCTAAGATTTTGAAGGCACCTGTCATATCATCTTCATACCAATACAAATCTTCCATTCCCTTTTTAGAAAATTTATATAATGGTGGTTGAGCAAGATATACATTTCCATTTTCAATTAATGGTCTCATATATCTAAAGAAAAATGTTAATAATAATGTTCTAATATGAGCACCGTCAACATCAGCATCAGCCATTATAATTACTTTTCCATATCTTATTTTTGTTATATCAAAATCAGCTCCTATACCAGCTCCAACAGCTAATATTACTGGGTTTAATTTATCATTTCCATAAATTTTATCAGCTCTAGCTTTTTCAACATTTAACATTTTTCCCCAAAGTGGAAGAATTGCTTGGAATTTTCTATCTCTTCCTTGTTTAGCAGATCCACCTGCTGAATCTCCCTCTACGATGTAAACTTCGCATTCTTCAGGGTTTTTACTACTACAATCAGCTAATTTTCCAGGAAGTGTTGTTGATTCTAAAGCTGTTTTTCTTCTAACTAACTCTCTAGCTTTACGAGCAGCTTCTCTGGCTCTAGAAGCACTAATACATTTCTCTAAAATTGCTTTAGCTATATTTGGATTTTCCTCTAAAAAGTTTTCTAAAGCTTCATTTACAACAGAAGTTACTACACCAGCAACATCACTATTTCCCAATTTGGTTTTAGTTTGTCCTTCAAATTGAGGTTCTTTAACTTTTACGGAAATAACAGCTGTTATACCTTCTCTTATATCATCACCAACTAAGTTTTGATCTTTTTCTTTTAGAATATTTTTAGCTCTAGCGTAATCATTAAATGATTTTGTTAAAGCTCTCTTAAATCCTTCTAAGTGTGTTCCACCTTCAACAGTATTAATATTATTTACAAATGAATAAATATTTTCACTATAAGCTGTTGTATATTGAACAGCAATTTCAACTGGAACATCTCCATCTTTTTCTATGTAAATTGGATCTTTATTAATTTTTTCTTTATTTTTATTTAAATATTCAACAAAAGATTTTAAACCACCTTCAAAGCAAAAATCTGATTTTCTAGGTTCTTCCCCTCTTTTATCTTCAAGAGTAATTCTTAAACCTTTTGTTAAAAAGGCCATTTCTCTAAATCTTTCTTCTAATATTGAATAATCATAATTAAGTGTTTCAAAAATTGTTCCATCAGCAAAAAATCTAACTTTTGTTCCTGTTTTATCAGAATCACCAATTCTTGTTAATGGTTGAATTGTTTTTCCTCTTTCAAATTTCATTTGGAAAATTCCGCCATCTCTTTGAATTGTAACTTCAGCCCATTCTGATAAAGCGTTTACAACTGAAGCACCAACTCCATGTAGTCCTCCAGATACTTTATAACCACTATCTCCACCAAATTTTCCACCAGCATTTAATTTAGTATAAACTGTTTCTGCAGCTGAAATTTTTGTTTTAGGATGAATATCTACTGGAATTCCTCTACCATCATCTTCTACACAGATAATATTTCCTTCTTCAATTGTTACATTTATATTTTTACAATATCCAGCTAAAGCTTCATCAACTGAGTTATCTACGATTTCATAAACCAAGTGATGTAATCCTCTTATAGAAACACTTCCTATATACATACCAGGTCTTTTTCTAACGTGTTCTAGACCTTCTAGTACTTGAATTTGATTTGCATTATAATCATGCTCGAATTTTTCCATGTTTTTCCTCCTATATAATCATTCGTTTTTTCATCGTATTTGTTCCTATGTTAGAAATAAATCCTTTAACACAATTTTTCATATCAGATGTCAATATAAAACTTTTTCTTTGATTACATGAAACATCTTCTAATCTATTTTCTGTTTTTAATTTTTCACATAAATTTTTAAATTCTGAAGTATTCCCTATTCTATTTACATTAAATATTCCGAACAACTTCATTATCTTTTATAACACAATTTTTTCCAATATGCAAATACATTTTTTCTCCTAACTTCAATTATAGAAAAGTTAGAAGTCCCTATTTTTCAACCAATCTTCCGATTTTCAACAAAGAAAAATTTTTTATTTTTATCTTCTTTTAGTTCTATTTTATCTGTGCAAGTTATTATAACTTGATTTTCTTTTATTTTTTCTAAAAGAACTTTTCTTCTTTTTTCATCAAGTTCTGACATAAAATCATCTAATAAAAGAACAGGACTATCCCCTATTTCATCTGATACAACTTGAAGTTCAGCCATTTTAAGTGAAAGAATCGCGGTTCTTTGTTGTCCTTGTGATCCAAATCTTGAAGCTGGTTTATGATTGATATAAATAATTATATCATCACGATGTATACCAACATTTGTATAACCTCTAACAATATCTATATCTCTTGATTTTATAATATTATTTAAATATTTTTCTTTTGTATCACCTGTTGAAATATATTTTAATTTTATAATTTCTGGTTCTTTTGAATTTCCAGTTATCATACTATGAATATCTTCAATTTTTGATTTTAATTTTTCTACATAACTGTTTCTATATTCATAAATTTTACTACATAAAGTTGATAACTGTTCATCCCAAATATCTAAGATTTCTGAAGGTTTTCCTTCATTTTGAATTTGCTTTAAATAGTTATTTCTTTGTTCAATTACATTTTTGTAATCATTTAATAATTGTATATAATTAGGTCTTAGTCCACTTATCATCATATCTATAAATTTTCTTCTGTTATCTGGACCATCTTGTATTATTGAAATATCATTTGGCGTAAAAATAATACAATTTATTTTTCCTATTATATCACTTAATTTATTTTGTTTTACACCATTTACAAAAAAAGTTTTTTGTTTATCTATTTTGCAAGTAATATTTCCTGTTCTATCTTTTTTTTGAAAGTCAACTTGAATTTTGCAATTATCTTTATCAAATTTTATTAAGTCATTATCTTTTTTAGCTCTAAAAGATTTTCCCATTGAACATAAATATATAGATTCAATAATGTTAGTTTTTCCCATAGCATTATCTCCATATATTACATTAATATTATCACAAAATTTTATTTCTTGGTTATCATAATTTCTAAAATTTTCTAAATAAACTTTATCTATATACATTTTTACTTAAATGATTTCCACACTTTGTCATTAAAATGTGGAAATCCTCTGCCCCATTTTTAATCTTTCATTTTTATAGGTAAAATCATATATGTATAATCTCCATCTTCTATTGATTTAATTATACATGGTGATCTATTTGTTCCAAATTCCATATAAACTTCATCATCATCAATTGCCTTTAAAGAATCTAAGAAAAATCTTGGATTAAATCCAATTTCTAATTCTTTTCCTTCTGTTTCAGGAGAAATTTCTTCTTTTGCATCACCTGTCTGATTTGCGCAACTAATTACAACTTTTCCTACTTCAATACTTATTTTTACTGGATATTTTTTCTCTTTTTCAATTGAAGAAGATGAAATTAAACTTATTCTTTCAAAACAATCTTGTATTTCAGCTTTATTTACTTTTATTCTTGTTTCCCAATTTGATGGTATTGCATTTTGATATTTTAAAAATTCACCATCTAAAAGACGAGTTACTATTTTACAATTTTCCATTTCAAATAAAGCTTGATTT
Organism: uncultured Clostridia bacterium; assembly: GCA_947585105.1. GTDB lineage: Bacteria > Bacillota > Clostridia > TANB77 > CAG-508 > Scatovivens. The sequence goes on along the minus strand of CANPWV010000020.1, from coordinate 2,575 downwards.
TTAGCAATTCCTATTTTTACAGTATCAAAAGAATCAGCCATTATTTTATTTATTTCATTTAATGTTTTTCCTGGAATTACACAACTAAAATTACTATTTACATTATTTAATTTACTACTTTTTATAGCTAATCTATAACCATCTACTGCAACAATATTTAATTTACCATCAGAAATTTCAAATAAACAACCTGTAAATATTGGTCTATTTTCTTCTGTACTTACAGCAAATATTGTTTTTCTAATCATATTTTTTAATAAAGCTTGTTCTATTTCAATTGAATTTTCTATATTTATTTTTGGCAATTCAGGAAACTCATCTGGATTCATAGTTGCAAGCTTATATAAAGAACTTTCACATTCTATTTCTAATAAACCATTATCATTAATAGAAATTCTAATTTCTTTATTTGGTAATTTTCTTATAATTTCACTAAACATTGTAGCATTAACAACTGTATTTCCTTGTTCTTCTACTTTGCTTTCCATTATATATTCAATACCAATTTCTAAATCATAAGAAGTAAGTTTTACTTCGTTTTCATTTGTTTGAATTAATATTCCTTCTAATATAGGCATTGTTGTTTTTGAAGCAACTCCATTTATTACGGAATTAATAGCTTTAAGAATATTTTCTTTTTCACAGACAAAGTTCATTTTTTTCTCTCCTTTTATATATTATATATTTTAGTAGTATTAGTTATAGTATTTGTGGAAATTGTGGAAATGTGTCTCAAAAGGTTTATTTCCCTAAGAAAAAACATGTTGATAAACCTGTTAAAAACTTACCTTGTTTTCCACACTAAAAATCTTCCTCTGTGTTTTTCTACCTATCAACATTTTTTTAGCAAGTTATTCACAGGTTGTTTGTGAATAACCGATGTAATATTTCCGTAGGCTTTGATAGGTGTTTCTTATGTAAAAGTTTTGTTCTATGAAACATAATTTTTGAAATTCTTTTTAAAAGTTTTAATTAAAAAGGTTTCAAATTATTTTGAATCATTAATAATATTTTTCACACTTTCCACAATCATTCTTGTATTTGAATTTTCTTTTATATCACTTTCGATTTTTTTATAAGCGTGCATGATTGTTGTATGATCTTTTTTATTGAATTCTTCAGCAATTTTAGGAAATGACATCTGCCCTATACTTCTACATAAATACATTGCAATTTGTCTTGGGTAAACAATATCATTTGATTTTTTTGTTGATATTAAATCTTTTTTATCTATATTATAATATTTTGCAACAACTTCTTGAATATAATCTGCTGAAATAACTTTTTCTTTTTGAAGAACGATTTCATTTAGAGCTTTTTCAGTTATTTCAATAGTTATAGGACTATGTGTTAATGAAGCATAAGCAACAATTTTATTTAAAGCACCTTCTAGCTCTCTAATATTTGAATCTACTTTATTTGCTATAACAGATAAAATATAATCATCAATAATTAAATTATCTGTTTGAACTTTTTTTCTTAATATTGCTAAACGAGTTTCATAATCTGGTTTATCAATATCAGCTATTATTCCCCATTCAAATCTTGATTTTAATCTTTCTTCTAATAATGAAATATCTCTTGGTGGTTTATCACTAGAAATTATAATTTGTTTTCCATTTCCGTGTAAGGCGTTAAATGTATGGAAAAATTCTTCTTGTCCAGTTTTTTTACCAGCAATAAATTGAATATCATCAATTAAAAGAGCATCAATATTTCTATATTTATCTCTGAAAAGCTCGTTTTTATAGTTAGGATCTTGAATTGCGTTAATTAATTCATTAATAAATTTTTCACTAGTTACATATAAAACTTTTGCTTGAGGGTTATTTTGGACAATCTTATTCCCTATTGCTTGCATTAAGTGAGTTTTTCCAAGACCAACACCACCATATATAAATAATGGATTATATGTTATAGCTGGTCTTTCAGCAACAGCTAAAGCAGCGGCATGAGCAAATTGGTTATTACTTCCAACAACAAAATTATCGAAAGTATATTTAGGATTTAAGCCAGAACTAGCGTATAACTCAGTATTTGTATATGTATTTTCTAGAGTTTTTTCTTTATTGTATTCTTCAGTTTTTTCAATAACATTTACTTCACAAGATGTGTTTGTTATATAATTAAAAGTATTTACAAATAATTCTAAAAATCTAGATTCTATAGCATCTTTTTGAAGTTTTGATTGAGCAACTAATGTTATTTTATTTCCTGAAATATCAGAAATTTCTAGATTTTTAATCCATGTATTATATGAAATACTTGTTACTTCATCTTGTAAAAGATTTTTAGCTTTTGTAAGTAACTCTTCTTTATCAATATACACGTAAATACCGTCCTTTCCGTAATAATTTATTGATTGTTATCCACAATATTGTCCACATAATTTTCACAAACTCAGTAAAATAGCGGGTTTTGCATGTACACATATTGTGGAAAACTATATTCCGTAAAAGAATTATAAAAAATTCCAATAACCCTTTTAATGTATTCATATAATATCAAAAATAAATTTAAATGGCAAGAGAAATCTGAAAAAAAGATAGAAAAGTAAAAATAAATGAAAAAAATG
>CANPWV010000019.1 GCA_947585105.1 uncultured Clostridia bacterium | reverse complement strand
TTAGGATCAACTACAAACATAACTCCTGGGATTTCTTTCATATCTTTAATTCCACCAAGATTTTTTTGTAATTTTGCCATTTCTTTCTTTAAAAGAATAACTTCTTTTTTAGGTAATACATCAAATGTACCATCTTCTTCCATTGTTTCTAATTTTTCTAATCTTTTAATTCTTCCTTGAATTGTATCAAAGTTTGTAAGCATTCCACCTAACCATCTTTGATCAACATAGTACATATTACATTTTTCAGCAGCTTCTTTAATACATTCTTGAGCTTGCTTTTTAGTTCCTACGAAAAGAACTGTTTTTCCTTCTTCGGCTTGTTCTCTCACGAAATTATAAGCCTCGTCTAATTTTTTTGAAGTCTTTTGTAAATCGATAATGTGAATTCCATTTCTAGCTTGGAAAATATATTCAGCCATTTTTGGATCCCATCTTCTAGTTTGATGTCCGAAATGAACACCAGCTTCTAGTAATTGTTTCATTGCAACTACTGCCATTTTTTTTATTCCTCCTTGATTTTGTTTTTACCTCTGTATAACTTTATAACGCCCAAGACTACTATTTTTCAAGCACCAATCTTAAACTTGTCATACATGTGTAATTGGCTACAAAAAATAAAAGGTATAACCTTTAAATTTTATAACATAAAGATTATACCAGCAAAAAGCCTTAATGTCAAGACTTTACAGAAAAATTATAAAATATTTTTTTATCGTTCATTTTATCTTATTTAATTTAAACTTGAATCAATTTCATACGTTCCATTTGAAAGTTCGATATAGCCAGCCCCAGAGCCTATACCTTGATTAGAAGCAGTTATAGGATTGGTATATGATAATTTCAAATTTTCATTTTCTGAACTTTCTCTTAAAATAGCATAATGTGGCTCATCCCAAGTTTTTTCCCAATTACATTCATAATTAAATTCTTTTTCAAATATTTTTCCATAAAATAAATTATCTTTATCAGTCCAATAACCTAATGGAATTCTAGTTTCTAATAAAATTCCTTTCTGAATATAAATTTCACAACTTTCAAAATTTCCACAACCATCCGTATATTTATTTCCATTATACGCTTCTATAATAGAGTTTTCTGATTTAGTTATAATTCCACCTTTTCCAGCAATTCCACCAGAACCACTATATGTATAACCCCAAGATTCAAATACATTATATGAACGACCACCACCTATCTCACCAGCTAAGTCTCTATATTCAGCCTCAGGATGCTTTATAAAAAATTCTTGACCTGTTGCTCCATCTGTTTCTCTAGAACCATAATTAGGTGCCTTTTCAAAATAACCACTTCCAGCAGTTCCACCATACTCATGTCCTTCATTTACTTGCTCTCCAACTTGTCCACATTTTCCATTTACTTGAGCTATTAAATTATATTCTGCATTTCCGCCTGTAAAACCTCCGGCCACCTGAAACATGATCTCCACCGACCTCCGTCCAGCTCCGTCCGACCTCCTATTCCTGCTCCAGGATATCCTCCTCCGACCTCCACCGCTACTGCTCGACATAGATCCACTTCCAGAACCACCCGTTCCTCCTTTAGCTATCACTTTTAATTCATTATGAATATTTACTGTTCCACAGTTTTCTCCTTCTTCTCCATCATAACCATGTCCGTTTCTATATTGTCTACCATTATCCAAACTACTACCATTTCCTCCTTTTCCGACCATTCCCGTCCTATTCCAGCTCCGGCTCCTCCGACCACCTGCTCCTCCTAATGCTCCATTATTTGTAGTTCCTCCACTTCCAGCACTTCCACCAATAGCTGTTAGTGTTCCCGTTCCAAATAAATTTAGAGTTGCCGTTTCTGGAACATGAATTCCAGCATTTGCTCCGAGGTCCTCCTATAGCCATAGTTGTAGAATCTTCTTCTGAGTCCTGACCTTTTACACCTAAACTTGAATTTACTTCTACATTTCCATAAACATATAAATCTAATGTTGCTCCATCTGAATATTCATATACTCCAGTTTCTGGATTTCTAACTTTATTCACACCCAAATCTATTGCACTTTTTTCAGGAATTGTGACATTATCTATATTCATGTCTCCAAGCAATTTTATAATTACTTTTGCTTTAGGCGGAATTATAAATGAAAAATTATCTATATTTACATTGTCTAAAACTATAAATTCATCTCCATCTTCAAATTTTATTTCTCCATTTTCTGCGTTCTTTATATTATCTGGTGTAACTATTTTTGTGCTTCCTCCTGTACTTCCTAAATCTTCGGTCATCTTCTTTGAAACTTTATAAAAGTCCCCATCTTTTACTACTTCGTAATAATAACCTCCATATTTTACAATTAAATTTCCATCATAATAAATATAATCTTCTATTTTTCCTTTACTTTTCATATTTGATAGAAAATTTGTAAAAGAGGTATCACTACCTCCACTAGCTACATTAGTGTTATAATCAAATATTATATATTCCAAATCTTCTCTTCTTTGAGCTTCTTCTGATAAATCTTTAGCATTCATCGCCTGAGTCAAAATTCCATTATCTCCTATAATTGCGTTTAGAGATACTCCCGCTAAAATAAGCAGTACAATAATAGTCGTTTTGTTATTTTATGATGAATTTTTATATAGTGTACATTTTTAATATCCTGCTTTTTCGTTACTGTGCCACCAACTACCAAATTGCTCCATAATAGACCAATCTACTATATTTTTGCAACCTGCTAAATAAATTTTTAAACTAGCTTTATTTTTCCTTAAATCAGCTAAAATTCTTAAATTTTCACCACCAGCAATTACACTATTTTTCAAATCAATATAATTTAATGATGACATCGACTTAAGCTCTGATAAATCTGAAACTGCACAATTATTAATATAAAGCTCCCCAACATTTGTAAGTAATCCAAGTCCAGTTAAAGAAAATAACTTTGAATCATTTTGTAAAACAAGTTTTGTTAAATTTACCATACTTCCAACCTCTGACAAATCCATAACATTACTACAATTTGTAATTGTCAAAGATGTAGAATTAAATTTATTCAAAATATTACTTAAATCACTAATTTCACTTAATCCACTAAGAGTCAATTCAATTCGTTCATCTTCACACCAAACCTTCGAATTAAGAGAGGTTACAACATTACTCTGATTCCATATATCATTAGCACCATTTTTGCTAAAACTTAAAGAAGAAAGCTCACTCAAATTTGATAAATTAGGAAAGACTCCAGAATGAGCTATTACAACTGTAGTAACATTATCAGGTAATGTTAAGCTTTTAAATTTAACATGAGTTAAAGTAATTGATTTTAAGTTTTTCATTCCACTCAAATCAATATCAGTGGTCGCCCAATCAATTCCCCAATTTCCATAATACATATAAAGAGATTCCAAATTTGTTAAAGATCCTAATTTTTCAAAAAGCTCTTCAGCTCCGCAAATAAAGGCCTCCGAATCCATGAAAATAAATACCCGTACTTCCGTATATTACCTAAATAATTTTCTATATTCAATAAATTAATATTAGAATTATTAATACCTAGTCCTTCTAATTTAACATACTGAATATTACTTAAATCAGTTATTGAAGTATTTAAAATATTTAATACTTTAAGGTTAGGAGTATTAGTTTTATTTTCTTCTTCATTTCTAATAAAATCAAGATTAATTAGTTCAGTGCCACAACAATCAATACACTCTAATTTACTCAAACTTCCAACTACTTCTGAAAAAATATTTGTAAATTCTTCTCCTTTTATTTCAACACCATTTCTCATAAGCTTTGTATAATGGAAGCCCAAAAATTTCAACCCTGGATGATTTTTCAAAGCCATAAATTCATCAACATCAATATTCTGGTCATTCACCCTCAATTCCGTTGTATCATTAGACAATAATGCCAAACTATATCTACTACCCAAGTGATATTCATCCAAGCTCCAAAGGAAGTCTTTCATACTAATAATATCATCCATATCAAATGAATTCATGAACAATCTAAGATAAGAAAGCTTTTTACAATTTTTAATATAACTAAGTAATTTACACTGACCATCAGCATCCTGCACTATATCAAGCGTTTTTAAATTCTCACAAAATTGTAATTCAAAAAGTGAATTATTTTCATTACTATAAATTAAATCATCATTAACACCCAAATTAATTAAATGAAAAATATAAAGTTCTTCCAAAGAAGTAAAATTTTTTATTCCTTTCAAAGTAGTTATATTATTATAAGATACATTTAAAAGTTTTACACCACTAAACCCAACTAAAAAACTAAGATCTCCTTCTAATTTATTATTATGAATAAATAATCTTTTCAATGTGCTTTTAAAAGATTTACTTATATTTGTAAGACAAGACAAATCATTAATATTTGAAGAATCAAATAAAAAACCATCATTACCAATTCTATCACTGTTCCATCCACCACAAATTGCCAAAGTATCAATTTTATCAAAATTTCCTGAAGAAATTCCAATTTTTCCTGGAGCTGTTCCACATAATTTTTTCATTTCTTCGTTTCCATCTATTCCTTCACTATTTATTATAAACTTCAAACTCTCTAAATTGCTACATTTTGATAATTCGTCATAGCTTTCAACAGTTGTGTTTTGAAAGATTAAATTTTTTAAAACTGGAACACTTCCTAATCCATCTAATGATGTTAAACTGACACCATCGAAAGTTATGGAATTCAAATTAACTAAATTATAAAAATCAAAAAAATCATTAACATTATCATCAGGTGTAATTGTAATATTACTTACATTTTTTACTTCTTTTAGTGATAGATTTCCATCACTATTTGTGTCATATTTTTGCAAATAATTATATGTATTTTTTTGATTTTCAGAATCGCTTTTTACTACTGGTCTATCTAAATCTTCTAAATCTAAATCACTTTCGCTAACTCCTACTAAACTTGAGATTCCGATTAGAACAATAATAAACTTTTAAATCAGATGTTACTCCGTAAACATCTTTAAGAGTTGCATAATCAATATATTCTTTATTTCCAGCGTCACCGCCAACTAAAGAATTTCTTATTTCTTCAGGTAAACCAGATTTTTTAATCAAATAAAGAACATGATAATCGCTATCTACGATATAGCGCAAGTTTCCTATTCCCTCATCAACAGGACAATAAAAGTATTTAGCGACTTCTTTTATATTTATAAATCCTTCTATTTTATTTTCGTTTTTTGATGCTGTTTCATAATATTCAACATACTTTTCCTGTAAAAACTCCTCTAAAATAGCCATTCCTTGCTTTTGCTTAGCATCCATTGCGTTAGAAATGATTCCATTATCCCCGAATTATTGCGTTTAGAGATACTCCCGCTAAAATAAGCAGTACAATAATAGTGATTATCAATGCTATTAATGTTATACCTTTCTTATTTTTCATACCTAGTACCTCCGTTTTTATCTTTTGATTTTTGCGTTTTTCCATAATTTTCTACCTCCTAAACGCAATTTTTAATTTAATTATATTTTACAAATAATAATTTTTATTATAAGTACACATTTAGTACACATTTGATTACATTTATGTTACAATTTTACAAATATATTTCAAAATTATCTTTTATGTTCTTACAGTACCAATTAATATACGTTTTATGAATTTTTTCCATTTATTACTATTAAATAGCTATTGTAATATTATATCTCCCATTTAAAGTAGTTTTTATTTTATCTGATTTTAAATAACTATTATCAAAATTTCAAACATATTGTTTGTCTTAAAGTCAAATATGTTTACATAAAATTATCGTGTTCTTAGTGATCTTTTTTATCTTATTTTTTATTATAAAAATTTGTATTTTTTCTATTTTTATAGTTAATATTTTTTCCTTTTTGTATAATTTTAATGATTTTTTTAATAAAAAACTATATAAAATCTTATTTTTTATACATTTTTTTCGTATTTTTTTAAGCGATACAATTATCGTCGTTTTGTTATTTTATGATGAACTTGTAATAAGAAAAGAAAGATGTTAAAAACATCTTTCTTTTCTTATTCATTTTTATCTAATAATTTTTCGTCTATTTCTTTTTCTGAAAAATCAGTATTTTCTTTTAACCATTTTCTAATATATTTCTCCGCATATTCTGAAACATCTTTTGCAGTTTGGATTTGTTCTAATGTTTCGCTTTTATCTATCATATATGAATCCAAATAATCACTGTCTTCTCTAATTGCAGTAGCTAATGAAATTCTATGACCTAATTCTTTTGGAAAAATTTCTGTTTTTACAAAATTTTGATTAAAATATGATATCACATCTTTATGTTTCTTAAAATCAACCGGCACAGTAGCTAAAATTGCTCTAATTGAATTAAATATTGAATAATATGCTCTATTATTTGCATCTTTATAAAAGCCAGCGTCAAATAATAATTTGCAAACGTCTATTTTTTCTTTTCCAGAATTTAATCTATTTATACATAACCCTATTGATATTTTATTATTCACTTAAAACAACTCCTTCCTTCTGTATTGTTGAATAAAAAGGAATTGCATCAATTTCATTATTAAAATCTGAAATATTATTAATTATAGGAATTAAAATTACATTATAATCTAATTCTATATCATAAGTCATATTTGATATTCTCTTTAATACGGAATAAAATTCTGGTTGCTTATAATCTGTTAAAACTAATATATCTATATCTGACGAACTATTATAATCTCCGTCTAGCATAAGAACCATAAAGTATTATTTTCTTTAATCTTTTTCCTAAAATTTTCTTACATTCTAATACAAACTTATTTATTGAAATTTGTATATTTCTAGGTAAATGTTCCATTTTGTAACTCCTTTCAGCAATATTATAATATAATATAATAAAAATTTCAAGTTTTTACTATATTAAAAATTTCAAATAAAAAAGATTTACTTACACAATTATCTGTATAAATAAATCTTTTTTTTTCGAATTATGTATCTTTTCTACCATAATTTGAGCTACTTGACCAAGTACCTGATAAATAAGGACTCCAGTCTGTTACACCATCATTTCCTTTCAATTTCAAAGTTCCTGTAACAGTTTTACCAGTAACTGTAGCTTCATTTTGGCAACCCCTTATAACAGCGTCACAAATTACCCTTATATTATAAATAGTTTCTCCTGTCTCTTCGTCTGTATAATAATCACTTATCGAATTATTTTGTAAATCTACCTCAGTAAGTTTTGTAAATTCTTTAAATATTCCTAATTTAGAAATAGAGCAATTACTAAAAGTAAGACTTTTTAATGTATTTTTGTGAGCTATTAAGCTACTTATATCTGATAAATTCGGAAACTTACCATCAACTAAAGACAAGATTTCTAAATCATTAATATATTCAATACCCTTCAAAGAAGTTAAACTCTCTGCAGCACGTAAATTATCACTCCCTACAAGTTTTTTTATATTTAATTTATAACCCATTTCATCATATAATTCTTTAAATAAATCAAAATCTTTGGCAGTGTAACCAAAACCATTTCCAAATCTAAAATCCAAAGAAGAAATTATCGAATCTTTACTTACGCTTTTTAAAATTTTCTTTAATTCTGCTCTACCAGTAGAATGAGTTGACAAATTAAAAGATGATAAATTACTCAAATTACAACTTCCTTGAAAAACATCAAAAACTATCGAATTGCATGAATCAGGAAATTTTAAACTAAAATTTTGGCAAAACCATGAACAACTAAATGATTTCAAACCTTCTAGATTAGAAAAATCCCAATCAATCCTAGTAGCAGGTGCGAAACCACGTAAACCAATACTAGTTAGACCTTCGCATTCATCAAGAGTAGCCAAAGAAGTCTCATTCAAGCCATAAAGAGTAGATGTATTCTCAGGATAAAACCAACTCTTTTGGCTATAGCTTAATGTACGTTTCAAACAATTATTTAAATCGCTTAAAATGGTATATTCACCAGAAAACATCAACACACGCAAATCTGAACAAAAATCATTAAGTAATATAACCCCATTTTCATAAGTTGACGTCGTTCCATCTCCATTTAATTTTCTAGTAGACAAACTAGTACCTATAGCATCTAGTTCAACTAAATTAATATCGTCATTTCCTTTTATTCCATCTTTCCCTTTTACAAATGTTATTTCACTTAAATTTCGTAAGCTCGAACTACTATTAGAACATAATCTCAAATATTTTAAATTTGTAATATTTTTTAAAACATTATTTACAACACTATTTATATTTGTTTCACTACTATCAATTAAATTTTCGTCTGTATCTGATGTTTTTATCTTTATATCTTTTAAATCTAAATATTTTATATTTGTATAAGTTCCAAGTTGATTAAATTGAGATAAAGTAATTGTTTGACCATTTAAATTCACTTCTAGTTCAGGAGCTTTACTATCTAGTAATGAAATCCAATACTTCCCTGGACATGATTTATTTTGTCCGCATAATTTTAATATACTTCTTAATTCTCCCACATCAGAATCCACCATATTAATACAGTCTGTATTTACCGTCCCATCACCAAAATATAAATATCTTAAATTAGTATCATTCTTCAAATAGCCAACCCATTTTAAATTTAAATTTCCTTGTAAATGTAAATAAAATAATTTGGCTTTATTTCTCAAGCTTGCCAAGCTATCATTTATTTCATCTTTTCCTTTTTCTTTATCTGTTTCTCCTCCTAATGGTTTATAAACTTCATTTGCTCCTAAATTATTATAAGTACAATATAAATATGTTAAATCTGTCATATTTTCCAAACCTTTTAGGCTTGTCAAATTATTTCTTTCTATTCTTAATAAATATAAATCTTTAAATTCTGAAATATTCTCTAAAGCTAGAATTTTTGTACCATCATCATTTTCTGTATCTGATATTGAATTACTTTGAAGAGATAAATATTTTACTCTTCCTACTACATTTCCTTTTAATTTTGAAAATGGTAATAAATTTGTAATTGTCTTTTTGGCAGTAGGCAATCCCGTGACAGAGTTTTTAGAATCATTAACTAAGTCTACTTTTCCTACAACCGCCATATATTCCAACTTTTCAAAATTTCCATCTTGTATATTTGTACAAACTGTATCTAATTCTTTATCGTCAATATCATAAAAATATAAATATTTTAGCTTTTTTCCAAGATTCTTTAAACTTGAATAATTTCCTATCTTACAACTTTTAAAAAACACATAATTTAAACTTGTTGCGTTTTCAATTCCATCTAAACTATCAAGTTCTACTCCTTCTAGTGTCAATTCTTCCAAACTTGTCAAAGCGTACAAATCTTTTAATGATTTTACTGTATCATTTATTGTTAATCTTTTTATCTCTTGAACATCATTTGCTGTTACTGTTCCATCCTCTCTCTTACTTACAAGCTTAGCAATATCTGAATCTTTCTTTAATACTGTTCTTCTTAAATCGTCTAAATCTAAATCTTCTTCTGTTATTCCATATAATTCTCCGTTTCCAGAAGAATACCATACTTTTAAATCAAAAGTTACACCATATACATCATTAAGACTAGCGTAATCGCTGTATTTTCCTTCTCCTGCATCTCCTCCTACTAAAGACTCTTTTATTTCATTTGGCAAATTTTGTTTTTTTATCAAATAAAGCGCATGCCCCTTACTATCTGTTACATAATGTTCAACTCCATAATCATCTTCTGCTGGATCATAAAAATATTTTGGGCAAGAATCTCTTAAACCTTTTACTTTAACTTCTTGTTCTGATATTGAGTCAAAATTTTCAACATATTTTTCCTGTAAAAACTCCTCTAAAATAGCCATTCCTTGCTTTTGCTTAGCATCCATTGCGTTAGAAATTATTCCATTATCTCCGATAATTGCGTTTAGAGATACTCCCGCTAAAATAAGCAGTACAATGATAGTCGTTTTATTATTTTATGACGAACAAAAAAATATCCGCCCGTTTTCGGGCGGAAACTTATTTTAAACTATTTCAAAAGTTTACACTTTTCATTTCTTTCTAATAATTTCTCTTCGATTTTTCTTAAAGTGTTTGGAACGTCTTCCATTTTTCCATCAGAAACCATGTCTTTCAATTCCTCTACTTTTGTAGAAATTATAACTTCAAGTCCTGATAAACTATTATCACTCATTGGATCGCTAAACTTTGCTATTTCTCCAACTTTTTCTACTTGTTTTCTTAATTCTTCATCTTGAATTTGTCCAGCAACTAAGCTCAAATCACTAGCTATTGATTTTATAAAATAAACTTTTGATCTTTGCTCTTTTTCTAATCCTGAAACAATATTTTTTCCCATAAATGAAGCAATTATAAAGAATATATAAGCTGCGTTTAATATAAGTTCTAGTATTACAAGTAAAGCCATTAACTTGTCATTTATAATCATACATAATAATCCAAGTATTAATTGTGCGACAAAGTAAATTATTGTAACATAATAAACTGAAACACCATCAATAATTGATTTTACTTCTTCTCCATCTTTAACCATAAAATATGGAATCGCTGTTGTGATTATTGTAGCTATTAATGAAAATATCCATCCTAGCCAAAATCCGCCTTCTTTGTTATCTCCCCAAATTATGAAAGTTATAACTGTATAAACTACAAATATTATAACTGGGAGAAAAGAGGCTAACATCTTATTGTTAATCTTTTTTTCGCTCATTTTTCTCTACTTCCTTTCTATTATTCTTCTCTTTTTGTTCCACAATCTGGGCAAAATTTCTCATTGTCTTTCAAAACTTTTCCACATTTTGAACATTTATATTGTGAACCTTGATCTATTTTATTTCCACAGTTTGGGCAAAACTTAGCATCTTCGCTTATTTCAAATCCACAATTTGAACAATATTTTTTAGAAGTATTTTTAGCGTCACTAGCTACTCCTACTCCTAAAAATCCAGAATTTACATTAGGTTCTGTTGGATTTTTAAGATTTATTCCACCAAGATTTCCTTGATTTGCCATTCCATTTCCTAAACCACTCATTCCTTGCTTCATCATTGGACTAGCTGTGTTTGATAACATTTGTCCAAAAGCAAAAGCTATTGGCATCTGAGCCATCATTCCAGTAGCGCTACCTGAACCATTTCCTTCATTTGAAACATATCTTTTAGCAATATCAGCAAGCTGCTCGTCCATCCAGTTGTAGCCAAGAATACCTTGTTCCATTCTCTTATTAAGAGCTTCTTGAACTCTAGCTTTTTCGTCATCTGGAATATGTATTGTAGATACGTAAAAGTTTGGAATTTCAATTCCATATTCATCCATTTCTTCGTTAATTTTTTCTTGTAAAGCTTCTGAAATCTCTTCTAAGTGTTGATTTACAACGACATAACTAACTTGCCCCATAAGTTTAGCAAGATGAGCTTTAACTTTTACAATAACTTTTTCTCTAAAATTATTAGCAATGTCATCTGTATCAATAGAATCTTGAGTTCCAACAACTTGAACTAAGAATTTTCTAGAATCTTTAATTTTTACTTCCATAGATCCGGCTAGCGCCAACATTTAATTGAATGAAAAATTGTGGATCTAAAACCTCAAATTTACTTGTTGTTCCCCATTTTACATCTAAAGCTATAGCTTTATTTATAAAATAAACTTCAGCATGAAATCTAGTTTTTCCATCTGTTGGTAAATTTATAAGTTTTTTAAGCAAAGGAATATTGGCAGTTTCTAAAGTATATCTACCAGGACCAAATAAGTCTAAAGCTTGTCCATCTCTGAAAAATACAGCTTCTTGAGATTCATGAACTATAAGTTGTGTTCCAGTGTTAAAATCTTCTATATCACTTTTCCAAACTAAAGTCTTATCGTCTCCCTCATATTTAATAATATCAACTAAATCCATTAATTTATCTCCTTTATAATAAATTTATAAAATAATATTATCATAATTTAAAAAAAATGTCCATACTTTATAAAATAAAAAGCAATTTCTATAATTTTAAAAACGACAAAAACGGAATTGTTAAAAATTAACAATTCCGTCTAAATTCTTACTAAAATTATTCTGCATCAGCTTCTGATACTACTTCAGCATCTGGAGCGTTATATGCATCTAATATAGCTTTTTCGATTTTTGCTCTAGTCTCTTGATTGATTGGATGAGCTATATCTTTAAATACTCCATTTGGATTCTTTCTACTTGGCATAGCCATGAATAATCCATTTTGGCTTTCTATAACTTTGATATCATGAACAACAAACTCATTATCAAAAGTTACTGAAGCGATAGCTTTCATTTTTTTCTCTGAATTTACTTTTTTTAAACGTACATCTGTGATTTCCATTGTAATTTAGCACCTCTTTCTTTTTGTTTATACATATCCCCCTTAAAGTAAATCTTTAAAGTTACTTTATATGTACAATTATATTATTCTCCAAAAAAGAATTTTTTCCCCTTATTTTTTTAATTTTTTTACTTTAATAACATAGGACCTATATTTGTTACAGTTCCAGCACCTAGCGTAATTATCATATCTTTTGGCTTAACATTTTCTTTTACATATTCGACAATTTTTTCAAAATCTGAAATACAAATTGCCTTTTTTCCAAGTTTCTCAATTTCATTTACAATATCATTTGATGAAATTTCTCCATTATCTTTTTCACGAGCAGCATAAATATCTGTCAAAATAATATTGTCAAAACTTGATAAAGCTTTAGCAAAATCTTGTAAATGCTCTTTTGTTCTAGAATAAGTATGTGGTTGGAAAATTACCCAAGATTCGTTGTATTTCTTATTTTTAATAGCATTTGAAGTTGCTATAATTTCTGTTGGATGATGAGCATAATCATCAAAAATTGTTACATCATTAAAACTTCCTTTATATTCTAATCTTCTTGATGCACCAGTAAATTTTTCTAAAGCCTTTTGAATAGCCTCTTTTGGAACTTTATAAAAATCACATATTCCTATACAAGCTAAACTATTTAAAACATTATGGTAACCTGCCACTGAAAGTTTAACGTGAATATATTTTTCTCCATTTTTCATACAATCATACTCTGGAAATCCATTATCATCAAAAACAATATTTTCAGCCACAAAATCAGAATTTTTATTATTAATTCCAAATGTTACGAATTTTGCTTTTGTATATTCTTTTAATTTTAAGCAATTTTCATCATCTCCATTAGTAACTAAAACTCCATTACTATCAACGATTCCAGCAAATGTATTAAACGCTTTTACAACATTTTCAAAAGTTTTATAATAGTCTAAATGGTCATTATCAATATTTAAAATAATACTAGAATTAGGATTAAAATTCAAGAAATTTCCTTTATATTCGCAAGATTCTAATATAAAATATTTTGAATTTCCAATTCTATAATTTCCACCAATTTCTTTTAGAACAGCTCCAACTTCAACAGATGGGTCAAATCCGAGCTTCTATAAAACAGCAAGCAACCATTGATGTTGTTGTTGTTTTTCCATGTGTTCCGCTTACACAAATAGCTTCATCATATTTTTTTGTTAGAAAACTTACAAATTTTCCTCTTCCAATAGTAGGAATATTATTAATTTTAGCAACAACTAATTCCTCGTCATCTTCAGGAATTGCGGCGTTATATATGACAAGGTCTGATTTTTCAACCTTTTTTTTATCATGACCAATTGTTACATCAATTCCATCTTTAATTAATCTATCTGTTAGTTCTGAGCTATATAAATCAGAGCCTGTTACAGTATAGCCCCAAACTCTTAAAGTTTCGGCAATAGCTGACATACTTACTCCGCCAATTCCTATTAAATGTATTGTTTTAATTCCATCTAAACTATTGATTTCTTCTAATTCCATAAAAGTTTAGTTCCCCTCTTCATAAAAATCTTATTATATTATACCGAATTTTCTCATCTTTTGTTACTCGAATTATATAACTATATACACAATTTTTCAAGTCTTTTTATTACATTGTAGATTAATATTCCCCCAAAATATATATATGTTTTTCTAGCTCCTCCCACCTTCGTACAATCTATTGGCTTTAATGATTTGAAGTCTAAAATCCTTAAAGCCAATATCTTGTATACTCGGCGGTCCCCACAGCGGTCGCTTATGAAAAACATATATATATTTGGGGAATTTTAGTATACGTTCATATTTTCTAATACAAGATCTGAGAATACTCCGAAGCCGATTTGCGAATTTGAAACTAATACGTTTGTAACAATACCAATAAGCTTTCCATTTTGAATTATAGGGCTTCCGTGATAATCCTCTTATAATTCCTCCGAGTCTTGTTTATCAAATCTTCATCAATAATTCTAATAACAAAACTTTTATTGTCTTCTAAATCATCTAAATAAATTTTATCTATCATAATTTTGTATTCTTTTCTTTCGCCACTAAAATTACTAATTATCTTTGCTTCTCCAAGTTTTATAGATGTTCTAAGTCCAATTTCTACTTGATCTATGTCTTTGTATTCTGAGGCTTTTGATTCACTTAATTTTCCAAAAATTCCAAAATTAGAATTAGTAGTAATTTTGCCTAAATCATCATTATTTATCGTTCCTCTGATTTCTCCTGGGTTTCCCGGACTACCTTTAGTTACTGAAACAACTTTTGTTGATGTCAAATTTCCATCTTCAATTTCTAAAAGTGATTCTGTGTCATTGTCAACAATTCCATGACCTAAAGCAACAAACTGATTTGTTTCTGGAATAAAAAAACTTAAAGTTCCTACACCTGTAGCTGCGTCTTTAACCCAAAGACCCAATTTGTAAGAATTACTTGTGTCGTGAATTGGCTTTATAATTTCATTTCTTACTTTTCCATCTAAACCTTCAATTTTCATATTTAGATTTTCGCCTTTATAATAATGTATTCCTTTTTTTAAGTCTTCTATTGATTCGATTTCTACCCCATTTACTTCTAAAATTTTTTCACCTTTTTTCAAATTACTTTTGTTTTCTAAAGAAACTTTATTCCCATTTATATCTTCAATTTCTGAAAAGCCAACAATTACAACACCTTTTGTAAAAATCTTTAAGCCTACTAGATCTCCGGCAAGGAATAACTTTTATCTTTTCAGCTCGCTTTAATTCAATATTTTTAAGCTCTATATCTCCTAAAGCAAGCTTTAAATTGTAACTCGAACTTTTTCCGTTAGAACTTGTTTGTATCGCACCATTTAATTTTAAAAAAGGGCATAATTTAAAATTTAATTTATCAGTATTATAAACTAATATTTTACTCGGAAAATTACTGATATTTATAAAATAACAGTAAAATAAAATTAAACAAAAAATGATTATTACTCTTCTTATCTTTTTCATAAGAATTATAATAACCATTTTTTTAATTTTTATTTATAATAAATTTTTATTGATTCAACATCAAAAATTGTTCCAGAGCTTGCTGATATCTGTATATTTGAAAGATCATCATCTGGTAATTCTTGGTCAATAACAAATTCCAAAGTTCTTCTATTTTTTGAAGTTGTAGCAATTGTTTGAGAATCACAATAAGAATTACCATTCAATTGAAGACTTACATTATCTGTATAAACTCCAGGAGTTCCATTACTTGCGTTTTCTATTGTTATTTCTATTTTTTTAATTTCATTTATTTTTTTCTTAGTTAAATCATTAAATACACTACTTTCTATTAAACGCGATCCATTAACTTTGTATCTATCATCTGGTGTTCCATCACTTTTTAATAAATCAACAACTTGGAAACCATAATTTTCTGGAAAAGCTGTTGTTTTGTATAAATTATTTCTTTCTTTAGCAATCGCAATCCTATAAGCCATAAGTTTTGAATCAAAATAATTTGTTGGATCTAATAATCCTTCTCCATCAGCTTTCGATGTATTATCTAACAAAAATTGTAAAACATTTGTATTTCCATCTTCGTTTGTTCCATTTGGAGTCACCCCATCAACGCCTTTATTTGAAACAGTATAATTTGAATCTACTATACAATCATAATCTGTATACACTTTGTGATCATAAGTATATGAACCATCTTTATTTTGAATTTTATCATATTTTATTTCTTTTGATTTAAATGAAATACAACCTAACCAATACTCTTTTCCAGTAGCTTCATCAATATAAAAATTAGAATTTTCTAAACTTCCACTAGGCTTATAATTTAATATTAAATCATCACAGTCAATTCTATGACAAGTTTCAAAGATTAAATCATCATCAATAGTAGTTAAATAATATGATGGGGGTACATCGTCAGAAGGAGTATATGCTTCTACTGTTCTTGGAACATAATAAATTTCATTATCTGTTACAGTAAATTCGTTATTTGTACTAGTTACGATAGCGTAATTATTATAATATTTTAAACCACAATTCAAACCTTCCATAAATGAAACAATTGAAATATTATTTAAAATCATGTCCCATTCTGTTTCATTAAATACTGGCATATTAAATCCTACAGTTCTTGATTGGTCTGTATATACTACCATTGATAAAATTAAATTATATGTTATAGAGTTTTTTATTACATTTCTTTTATGTTCATAAAATGGAGAATCTCCGATTTCTGGATCATTTCCATCTTTAGCAAATGGAGTAAGATTTGAATCTTCAAATTTATATAACATATCTTTTGCTAAATTTGTTTGATTTCTATCCATTATTTTTTCAATATCTGAAACAGAATATTCTTGAACAACTAAATTTGATTCTTTCACTCCAGAAAAATTCTCATAAAACCAGTTAGAGAAAATATAACTGTCTACATAGTATTCTACAGCGCTTTGAGCATCATCCCACCAAGCTGTTTCATATACTGAATAAGGATCTGAAGGATCACTCCTATATTTAACATAACCATCTTTATTTGAAATACTAACTCCATCTGATAAAACTACTTTTATTTCAAAATCATCTGGATTATGTATACATTCATCTAAATATTCCTCTGAATAATCTTTCCATGAGGTTGCTTTTGTACCATTTACAAAAACTTTTATTAAATTGTCATCTGTTAAATAACCTGATTTTGTATAATAAGTATTTCCTACATTTCCTTGAACAGTCATAAAATTATCTAAAGTATAATTAATAGTTATATCATAATCTTGATCTCCAGTTATACCAGCATTATTACCAGTATATCTAGCTGAATATGGAATATATGATTTTAAAATATAATCTCTTTTGTAATATGTTGAAAAATCTGAATCTGAACCTGCAATTGTATGTAATTCTGTGCTATATGTTCCATTTTTATTTTTATATAATATTTGACCATATTCAGCCTTTAAGTCACCTAAGTCATTATAATTAACTAAACTTCCACCAATCGCAACTAAAGGATTATTTTCATCATAAGTCCTTGCTTCTTCAATAAAGTCATAAACTCCAAATCCAAGTCTACTAGATTCAGTTTCATTAAATTTTACTCCATAATCAGATGTTCTAATAGTCTGTCCATGTGAATCTACACAAATTTCTGGAATATTTGTAGGTGAATAAATATAGTAACCATCATATAAAGTATATAAAATAGCTGGTATATAAGCTTGCATATAACTTTTACTAGCATTAGAAACACCAAAGTTTGTACACAAAGTATTAAAAAATATATTATTTGATGCATCTATAATACTTCTTAATGAGTCTGATACTGTTGATAAATCTTCATTCGCTGTGTTTAGTTCAAAAGCAATCATAGCGTCATGTGTAGATTTTAAAAGTTTATCATCATAAGAAGTCTCTAATCTAATAGTCTGAACTTGTAAACTAATAAAATATGAAGTTACTAATATTATCGGTATAAATATTAAAATAAATACAACCGCAACATGTTGAAGTTTCATAAATAAATATCTCCATAAATTTTATAAAATAAAAGTTGGACGAAAATATTTTCCATCCAACCACCGTTTAATTTTTATCTATCATTTGTTCCATTTGAAGCAACTACACCAGAGCTTTGAGCTGATATTTGATATGTTCCATTTCCACTAATTGAATAGAAAATTCCTCTGATTGTTTGTGATAATGTTTTATTATTATTTTTTACACTAACAGAGATTATATCACCTTGTTTCATTGTATAAACACCATCACCCTCACCTTCCATTGAAGCCATATAATTTAAAATTTGTGAAGTATATACTGAATAATAAGTGTTTTCTCCAATTACCTCTTTTTGAGTCCACGCTGTTTTCTTACCAACGTTTTCATCAAGAACTTTTACTTCTATTTCTACGTCATAAGTATTTCCAGTAGCTTCTATTTTTCTTTCTAATTTATCATATTCGTCCATTGTAATTTTTCCAGTGTTAATTGCAGTATTTACAAAGTCTGTTACAGCTGATTGAACAGTAAGCTGAGCAATATCATCATTACGTTCCGCTATACTCATCATTGGAAAAATAAACATTAGAATCGCCGCTAAAAATATCGCAACAATTGTTATTAAAGAATCACTCATTTTTTTATTTCCTTTCGCTTTTATTTTTTATAGTTTTATTATGGCAATAATTGATAAATTATAATTATTTTTGTAGCAATTTGTCTATTACCTGTTAAACTTATTGGTTCTCCATTATTTTCATCTGTGATTGTATCACCTTCATAAGCGTATTGAGTAAAAGTCTCTCTAAATTTTCTGTCTTTATAATAATTTAAATATACATATTTTTTATCAGCTTCAGACCCAGGCCCTATTTTTCGAGAGTAATCAACTAAAGTATTATTTATATAGCCTTTTCCACCAGAAATATATAAATCTATTCTAGTCTTGGCATCCTTATTTATATTGGCAAGCCATGGAACACCAAACATATAACAAAATGATTTTTCTTTTCCACTTGTGTCAACATCATATAAAGATAATAAAGCTTTATTTCTACTATATTCGTCATAGTTAGGATCATCAAAACTTACACCATCTTCATTATGAACGCTACTTATAGCAGAATTTACATCACCCTCTATTGTAGTATCAAACATCTGAAGTAAACTTCCATCTACGTCTAAAATCTTTACAGCAAAGCTTTCTTTATAATAACGATATAAAGTAGGTATTATGGTATCTACGCCAACTATTCTTGATCTATTTTTTTCTTCATTATCTTCCCCTATTACATCTCTTAATTCAAAAGAATCATAATAAGAAGTATCTAGGTTATAGACAATAGTTTTAGCAGTTGAATTTACTTGACTTACTAAATATAAAGCAACAGAAAATGCAACAACAAATACAATCATAGCAAAAGCCATATATAAAGCATGTGTTAGATTTTCCATAATACCTCCTCTATCTTTTTAATTAATATGAAATAGCAATCCAGTTTACTAAACCAGTTTCTGCATCTGTTGAACAAGATACTTGGAATTTATGTTTATTAGCAGAACCAAGAACTGTTCTTAAACGACTAATACCTTGTATATAGTTACTACGTGCTTTTTTTGCTTCGTCAGTACTACCACCATCAACTGCAGGAATAGCGTAAACTACACCTGAACCTTCAGGAATTACACCATCATCAAAAAGAGCTTTAGCAGCAGTTGTTGCATTTCCATCAGTTGTACTTGTTGAAAGTGTTGTTAATTTACCACTAAGTACTTTTTTCTCATCAACATATACAATACCAATTAATCTTTCTTCTGCATCTTTATTTTGTGCAGCATTTGTAGCAACTTGATCTAATAATGAAGCTACTTGTGAACCATATTGTCCACCATTATAATTAGTATAAACTTGGTTGAATGTTGAAACATTCATATCTTCTAATGAATCTGTGTTTGTAGCGTTTTTAGCTTGGTTAAACACAAATATACCTAGCGCTATAATTAAAATTGAAAGTAAGATTGCGCCAGCGATAATTAAAGCTTTTGAAGCGTTTTCCATAAAATTTTTCCTCCTTAGTTTTTTAAAAATTTTTTTTATTTGTAAAAATCTATAATTTAATATAGAAATTTTAATGACAATTTAATTTTGAATCTCAAAAATCATTTGAGAAATTCTTCCATTTTCATGGTATTTTATTTCTTTGGCTTTAAAGACACTATTACCATAGTTTTCTGTAAAACCTTTCATTCCTATTTTTTCTAAGCCTTCCATTTTAAGAGGCTGTCCACTTATTTCAGGAACTATTACCATTATTTCAATAGAATTTTTTTTATCATCAATAAAAGCACCTTTAGAGTCTTTTTTTATTTCATATTTTATATTATTTTCTATAGATAAATTCATAACAGTTGTTAAATCAACACCAGTTATTCTTTTATTTATATAATTTTCATATTTACTATTAAATTCTTTTATTTCTTGTAATTTAGCTAACTTTTTATTATAATTTGTAACAACTACTATTACAATAATTACTAAAATTACAAAGATTCCAATAAAAGTCTTTCTCATGAACAAGTCCTTTTTTATTATAATATATCTAATATTTTTTTTCAACAAATTTTTTTATTTTTAGTCAAATTTAATCAACTATAACTGGTTTATCAAAATTTTTGTCTTCTACTAATGTAAATCTAACATAATCAATAAGCCCTGTATCAAGATTTAAATGTGTTGTTCCAGTAAAATAATATTCATATACTGTATATGTTCTATTTTCATAATCAAAATTTTTTGTTTCTCTAAACTTTTCTAAAAGGCTATATACTTTTATAGCTCTTTCATTTAATCTATTATTTCGAATTTCATAAAATTGTGTAAGATTACTTATATTCTCCTCCTTGCTAGAAGGATTAAACTCAATATTTGTAAACCCATATATATATTTAGCTTTAACAAATTTACTTGGTTCAATAACTAAATAACGTTTACTATCAATCCAATTTCCACTTTCACTACCTAAATCAACAATAATTTCAACAGAATTTTTTGTCTCTACTCCATTATCTGAATATAAATAACCATTATTATTTCTGTCATTTACATCAATTGCATCATTTATAGCTGTAACAACATCTGAAACTGTATTTAAACTTTGAGAAGCATCTATCAAAGCTTGAGGATAATAATCTTTTTCTACAAGAATATCTGTTTCGAAAAGCTTATTAATAGGAACATATTCACGTTTAAATTCTCCTCCAACAGTTTTTCTTACAGTGTCTACCTCCATTGTATCAGTTAACTGTATCGTAGAATAACCATCGAATTTAGCGTTAAAAGCTTCTATATCTCTTTCAGCCAATCTTTCATCTGTACTTCTAGCTGTATGACTAAATTGACTAAAAACATAAACCATAAAAGATAATAACATTATTCCGATTAAAACACTAGCTACTATTATCAAAGCTTTTGATGCGTTTTCCATTATCTATTCCTTTCTATACTTCTTCAAAAGTTAACTTTTGTACATAACCTGTATCTATATTATAATCAACACCAGTACATTTAAATTTTCTTTTCTTAAAATCTTTTGCTGCGCTTTCCCATGTATAATAATACCAATCATCACCAGAATAACTTGATGGTGTTTTTGTATTTTGAATTTTTTGATCTTTTATACTTGTAGTAGAAATCAAAGCTGAAAATCTAGCAGCGTTTTCTATCTGATTAGGAGAAGATGTCCAGCCACTTTCTCTTTTATCTTCCATTTCTAATAAATTATAAGTTAGTTTTCCCGTTTCAGGATTTACTTTTTTAATTTTTGTTTCAATTTTTCCTCCATTGGTAGTTAAAATATTTCCTAAAAGCAGAGTGTCCTTTGTTACATGGCTATTCCACATAATTTTAGTATATGTTCCAGAATCTTGATATAATTTTCCTTCTTTAAAATAGTAATAATATATTACAGGATCCTTAAAACCAGTACTTGATAAAGAAACTTTAAAATTATCGTTACTAATAGGATCTATACTACCTATTTGTATAAATGTTCCTTTACTATTTCTATAGTAAGCCTTAAAAGTATCATATAAAGGAGAATTTAAAGTAACTTGAACATCTACAAAATATTCAGCTCTTTGTTCACTTCCCATACTTTCTGGAGAAGCTCCATAATAACTACTATATACATATTTTTGATTATTATTTTGAGCTTTATTTAAACAACTAAGTACATCTGTACCATACATAAGAGATTTATTATAAGCTTCCCATTCTTTATTAAATTCAGCCATATTTTTAGTTATTTGTACTTTATCTTTTTCATCTTCTAAAAGAGCTATTTGACGCCATCTAAAAAGAATAAGTGATATTATTCCTATTGCAATTATAATTCCAAAAGCTATATGTAAAGCATGACTTGAATTTTCCATAAGTTATTTGTCCTTTCTTTTATTGTTGTTGCATTCCTGACATTTCTTTGAAAGCTGAACTCATAGCTGTCATACCAATTACACAAAGTGGAATAATCAAGTATCCAACAAACAACACAACCATCGGAGCAAATCCAATAACTTTTCCAATTAAAGATTTTCTAGAAATCAATATTTGATTTGATTCTTTTCTCTTTTCTTGGTAATAAGCTCTTTCTGTATCTAGCTCATCAAAAGCCTCTCTAATTGGAATACTTTCAACAGCGGCTTGAAGACTTTCTATAATTCTAACCATCTGTTGGAATGAAATATCATTTTTCATTTCTTCCAAAGCTTCCCAAGCTCCGGCTTCATAGTTATTAACACATTTTGAAATTGGATCTTTAAAGATATTTGCGTATCTTTCAAGCCACTCTAATATCATTTCAACATTAACACGCTCTATTTTCATAAGCATCAAAATTATAGTTTGGAATTGCATTACTTCGTTTTCCATTTCTAACTTTCTCATTTTCAATTGGAAAATAAGAAGCCAGTTTGGACCTTTATAAGCAATTATTCCAATTATACAAGCAGCTAAAACTTCATACCAATGAAGATAAGCTTTATTTATATCATCTATTTTTCCTAAAACTCTAGTAGCGTCTTCGGTTATAACTTTTGAATCTTCACCCGCGTATATTTCGCTTTCGCTCATATATTGTTCCATTTTAGCTTGATTTAAGTCAGCTTCATGTAAATATTTATCAATAAATACATTATCATTTTGAGTAACAATTAAAGCTTTTTCTTCTTCTTTTTCAGTCATACTTCCCATCAGATCGTAATCTGACGTCGGGTTCGTTTTTATGTAATTTACAGTCATTTTATGTCCAATAATGAACACCATCATACCAATTACGAATATAACAAATGAACAAACAAGTTTATTTATATAGAACCACTCCATTTTTAATTTTGAAGCAGAATCTTTTAAAAGTTGTCTCGCTTTTCTATATTCTTTTGTTCCGTCTTTTGGTATAAACCAATCTACGAATTTTTTAATCCATTTTTTCTTATATAATCTAGCTTGCCATGGATTTTCAGCGTTTGTAGCTATATTTGTACTACCATTATCTTTTAATTTTCTAACAAATATATAACAAATTACTGTTAAAATAAGTAAAGCTACTTCAGCGTAGAATCCACCTGTTCCATCATAAAATGATTTTGTAAATGAAAATTCACTAACAGCCCAGTTTTTTATAGCGTTAATAAATAATACTGGAACAATAGCTATCATTGATAAACTCTGGAACACATAATCTAATTTATCTCTTTTTAAAATTTCAATTTGCATTTCTTGTGTGATATTATTTAAGTTTTTTAAATATAAAGATGCACCATCTTTATCTTTTCTATCACCAAATTCTTTTGTTAAATATGAAATACCAGCAAACTCCTTTAAATAGCCGTTTGGAGCTATATCATAATATTTTTCAAGTTCTGTTTCAGGATCATCTGAAATTAAAACTTCATATATTTTTTCAGCTTGTCTTGCAACATCTAATTCATCATTTTGTGAAACATCATAAATCGCTTCTTCAACCATATTTGACTCATGGAAAGCATGTCTCATTTCAGCGAATAAATCTATTTGTTGTCTTAGTAAATTTCCATCTATTCTATCTACTTTACCTTCCATCCAAGTTTCAATGAAAAATACCTCAAATAATAAAAGCGCTACTAATAATACATAATTTCCAGATGTCAATAAGAATATAACTATTGTTAAAGGAAGACATATTAATAATCCTTTTAACATAATTTGAGCTGTTTGTTTTCTAGTTAAATATTCATCATCTAAGTTTAGAATTTCTAGTCTACGTCTTAATTTTAAAGCATATCTTCTTAAAAATGGAATTTTTACTATTTGTATATAAAATTTCTGGTAGAAAATTTCCATACTAAAAGCACTTTGTTTAGTACCTTCAGTAAGTTGGGCAATATATCTTGTATTCTTGCCCATCATTTTCTTCCTTAGTGACATATATATAAGAACAATTACGAAAAAGATTGCTCCAGCGCCACCAGCAATATATAACAGAAATTTTGAATCCATTCCTATATTAGCCCTCCACTTTCTTTAGTTTGTTTTTAAATATTATTCATCATCATTTTCATCATTTGAGTCATCATCATCTGTATCAAATAATCCACCTAAAAGCTCATTTCTAATCTCTGGCTCATCATCTTTTTTTACAATAGAATCCATATTTCCAGCTGGTTTAGAAAGAATATTTCTAATTATTCTTCTTGGTGTTTTTTCTTTCTTTTCTTCTTCGGCTTTTGGTTCAGTTTTCTCTTTATTATCATCTGTTTTATCTACATCTTCTGTAGTATCTTCTTCAATATCTAAAGATTTTACAAAATTATTTGTAAAGTCCTCTGTAGCTTTACTTTGTGGTTTTTTTCCACCAGAAAGAACTTTTATTTCTTCTCCACCATCAGCATACTTTACAACTTTTGGTGGCTTAATTCCCCAATTTCTCTCTAAGAATTTATCAAAAGCAATTTGATCTTCATCATTCATATTTAATCTCATTTCTTTAATATTCTTTTCAGAAATTGGATTTGATAATACTAATTTATCATCGATAAACTCTAAAACATTTCTATAGTGATATAATTCTCTGTTAGTAGACTTTGAGAAATAAACAGTAGCGTTATCAAAGAATTTATCAAATTTTCCTTCTAAAGTTTTTTCATTTCTATGATCATATGTATATTCATTTTTCTCTTCAACAGGAATACATTCTGTTACTCTTTCTATGTAACGACGTCCACGGAAGTCTTTTACTAAGTGAATATCAAAGTTTAAAACTTGAACAACCTGCTCTTCAGCGGTTCTTTCATTATTGAACACACCAGTTCTTAACATTGAGTTACGAAGCGCTGTAACTAAGTCTGGGAATGTTTTAGCGTGGTGAGTAAATAATGTAAATTTAGATGCAACTTGGGCAGCTTGTATCATCCAAGCAGCTACGGGGTCTGTAGCAACCTCACCGATGATATTAACTGTACCATCAGTTTTCTTCTGAACATCTAGACCTTCCTGTCCGTGAAACTGTTTCTGTTTCTCTTAAAGAAAGAATGTTTCTAGTAGGATAAATCTTTCTTAAGTGCAACTCAAACGCAGTTTCCTGAATTCTTAGGTTCATAGTTTCATAAATTGATTCGATGATTGCCATAAGCATTGTAGTCTTTCCGGCAACCTTGCTCACCAGTAAGTGATATAATTCTAGCTCCTTTTACAAGGAATCTTAATAATTCAATAGCTTCTTCTTTTCCTTCGTATTTAACGATTTGCTCTAAAGTAGCTTTTTTAGTATCAAACTTTCTTACGAAGAAAGCCCATGTTTCAGACATTGATGGTCTTAAAACAACGACACGGGAACCATCTTTCATTTCATTGATTTTATAACCATTAGTATCAGATAACTGACCTGGATTATTATATTTATAAATATTTTGGCAAACTCTTTTTAATTCACTTTCAGTTCCAAAAGATAAGAACTCTAAACGAATAGATTTACCAGCATACATAATCCAGATAGCGTCACACGCTCTAGGAACTTTAGCTTCCATAGCTTGTTTTAAATAATCACCATCTGTTTGAGCAACTTGGCTTAAGAAACTCTCTGGAAGACCAGAAACTCCGTCCTG